>CAZEWB010000939.1:0-1752 GCA_964515655.1 uncultured Bacteroidales bacterium | reverse complement strand
TGTGTTGGGTGTGTTTGGTTGTGTTTTGGAAATTATAATTTGGAATTTATTTGTGGTTTGTGTTTTGATTATTAGATTTTCACTTTGGCATCACGGTTGCCATACAGGAGAGGACTCGTGCATAGGCAATAAGGTTTTAAGTATAAATGCAGACTAATTGTGGTATATGGATTTCAGATGTATTTGCCCTGAATGACGAGTCTTTTATTGTTTTATCAAGTGTCTATTTCATCATAAGTATCCTATTCAGTTTATGGATCATTATACTTTCATTGACTGGCTTTGTGATAAAATCGGTGCAGCCTAGTTTCATGCACTTATCCCTGAGGACGGAATTCCCGAGTTCAAAAAGCGCTATTATAGGTGCTTTGTTACCCTTGTGCCTGAGCGTCCATATAGTTTCAATGCCATCGAAATTATCAAGGGTAAGATCTAAGATCACTATATCATATTTCTTTTTTCGCACAAGGCTCAGAACCTTAATGCCGTCTTCGGCGTAGTCTGCATTCAGGCCGATCTCACTGAAACGTTCAGACAGTGTTGTTATGATGGCTTTATCAGTAGTCATTACAAGAATATTCTGCCCGTTGAAACTATACTGGTTATTTAAAAGCACTTTCGATTTACGTACTTTTTTTTGAGACGGAACGGAAAAGGCAAACTCCTGGTAATCGTAATCGGAGTATAATGTATACTTGCCGCCGAGCATCTCAATGATCAGTTTGCACAAGCGGAACTGTAATTCCGAGACAACGTCATTCTTTTCGAATAAAAAGTGAACGGGTGAACTTATATACTGAAATATTTCTTTTTGTCCGTTTGTCTGATATCTGATAAAGAAGTTCACAGTACCTTTTGAATCGGATTCCCTGATGCAGGTGGAGATTTTCCCGTTCTTTCTTACCTGTACAAGGATATTTGAAACAAGATTGAATACCTGAAATATCTTGTCTGAATCGGAGTAGAACTTGATTATGAATGCAACATCAGGCAATTTTAACTCTGTAGACAGATTGTTGTTCTTCTCAGATTTATGTAACTTATTAATATTTTCATGAACATTACCAAGCAGCATAGTGAGGTTTATGTCGGTGACTGAAACAGGGATGGTGCCGTTTTCGATTTTCTGCATCTCCAGAACGTCATCGAAAAGTTTGTTAATAAAGACAGAGTTGTCGCGAATTGCAGAGATATACTCATTTTTCCTTGCCGGATTTGTTTCTTCTGATGCAAGCTGGCATAAGCCCAGCAAATTATTCAGAGGTGTCCTGGCTTCAGAGATGACCATCGGAAAAGAATTGTTACGTGGTGCAGCATCAGTTTTATCGGATACCTGACTTTTTTCTGAGGAAGTTTTTGATATAAAGACAAAGTACTTGAATGTGTTGTTTACTTCTAATCTTATAGCAATTATTCTAATTGTAATAAGTTTATTCCCTTTTGTTTTTAAAAGTAATTCTGTTTTTATCGTATCTCCGCTTTTAAATTCACTCATATATTTTTTGCGGAACTCTTTGAATGTATGATTACCGGGGAATTCGAACAGGGATTTATGTGATCTGCCTGACAACTCTGCTGAATTGAATCCTGAGAGTTTCTGCAGTTCTTCACTGGCATATTCAATATTACCGTCATTGCTATCAATTATCATCATAGCTATACCTGCATTACCGGCAAATTCTTTTATAGAAGTGGTCTGCTTGTCTGCAAGTACATTAACGTCATCATTCAAAAAATAAATAAAATGTTCTT
>CAZEWB010000938.1:1443-1753 GCA_964515655.1 uncultured Bacteroidales bacterium | reverse complement strand
TCAGGTTATAGGTTGATAGGTTGAGCAACTGGTTTAGTCAATGGGCTATAGTTTTTAAGTCTTTAACAACAGATTACTGGTTGCTGGTTGCTCGTCACTGGTTACTGGTGACTGGCTACCAGCAACCAGAAACCAGAAACCAGAAACCAGAAACCAGAAACAAAAATGTGGAAATTCACACCGTTTCAAAAATAATCGGGTCAGAATCCAAAAGAATGTCCAATAACATTTAATTATTAAAACTGAAATAGTATTTTTACAAACATCAAACTTATAATACTCATTGTTATGGCGAAAGTAAAAGGAGCAA
>CAZEWB010000938.1:274-1433 GCA_964515655.1 uncultured Bacteroidales bacterium | reverse complement strand
TGTGTTGGGTGTGTTTGGGGTGTTGTTGTCGAGGTGGAAAGATGCAAGGGCTGTGGCGTTTGCGAGCCGGCATGTACCCAAACGGTCATTCAACTGGCAAAAGAAGTCAACGGTAAAGGTTATCATTACGCATATATGCAGAATCCCGAGGAATGTACAGGATGTGCGAATTGCGCTATGGTATGTCCCGATGCCGTTATCACGGTCTACAGGGCCAAAGTAAGTTAAACAGAAAAAAAACAGATATGGGAGAATTAAGATTAATGAAGGGGAACGAAGCGATAGCCGAAGCGGCGATTCGTGCGGGAGCCGATGGCTATTTCGGCTATCCCATTACCCCCCAGTCGGAAGTACTGGAATATTTAATGGCACAAAAACCATACGAAACTACCGGCATGGTAGTATTGCAGGCTGAGAGTGAAGTCGCCGCTATCAACATGTGTTACGGCGGAGCTGCTTGCGGACGCAAGGTGATGACCTCGTCGTCAAGTCCCGGCATAAGCCTGAAAATGGAAGGCGTTTCATATATGGCAGGTGCACAATTACCCCTGCTTATAGTGAATGTAGTGCGTGGAGGTCCCGGACTTGGAACCATTCAGCCTTCACAGAGCGACTATTTTCAGGCCACAAAGGGAGGCGGACACGGCGATTACCGTATGTTTGTCCTTGCTCCTTCTTCGGTGCAGGAAATGGCCGACTTTGCAAAACTCGGCTTCGGACTTGCTTTTAAATACCGTAATCCTGTTATGATATTATCCGACGGAGCAATCGGGCAGATGATGGAAAAGGTTGAACTTTTCGACCCCATTCCACGCTGGACGCAGGAACAGGTCATTAAAATGAGTCCGTGGGCAACTACAGGTAAAACACCGGATCGGGAACGTAATATTATTACATCGCTAGACCTTGACTCTGCAAAGCAGGAAAAGCATGTTTTTGTTCTTCGCGACAAATACAAAAAGATGGAAGAAGATATCCGCTTCGAAAGAATCATGTGCGATGACGCAGAATATCTCCTCGTTGCTTATGGTTCAAGCGCGCGCATCTGCCAGAAAACAGTTGACATTGCCCGTGCCGAAGGAATAAAACTCGGACTTTTCCGCCCCATCTCCCTGTTCCCGTTCCCATCTAAACAAACCACCCAAACACACCCAACACA
>CAZEWB010000938.1:0-264 GCA_964515655.1 uncultured Bacteroidales bacterium | reverse complement strand
TAAGGAACTGGCAAAGATGACCAAGCAGGTCAAAGGCATGCTTTCAGTTGAACTCAGCCTTGGCCAGATGGTGGAAGACGTTAAACTGGCGGTTGAATGCAAAGTACGTGTAGAGCATTTCGGCAGAACAGGTGGTATGATTCATACTCCGTCAGAAATTCTTGCAGCACTTAAATCAACTTTTATCGGAGGAAAATAATATGGATATAAAAGACATTATAAAAGAAGAAAACATTGTTTTCCGCAAGACAAAACTTTTAACAG
>CAZEWB010000937.1:0-1754 GCA_964515655.1 uncultured Bacteroidales bacterium | reverse complement strand
CGGCTGTTTTTTTTGTCTCAGGAAAAACACATCACACTATCCCCTTTGCCTGCGGCTCCCTGCTCATGCATGCACACAACGATTGCTTCGGTCGCTATATGCTACCTCAGCATCTCATTGCCGACGTTTCTCCCTCGCAAAGACGTGGTGTTTTTTTATAACATGCTCCGGCAACCCTAAGGTTTTCCGATGGTATGTGCGAGGGCGAACCTTAGGGTCTGCGCTGGAAAGGGAAAACCGCAACAACATAACCCACCACCCTCCTGCCCCCATCACGTCATTCCGGATTTATTCCGGAATCTCTCATGCTCTTCTGCATTTGGGCATGGGTTGTGAGAGATGCTGAAAAAATTTCAGCATGACGGGTGGGGGGATTGGTGCAACGCACAACAAAAAACAGTCACATTGAACCGGCCGGGGGCTTTGTTCAAACTATACTTATGTATATTGACCGTTTCGAAGTGCGACTGTTTTTTGGTACATTTCCCATCCTGCGCGAAACCTTCAAGGACGCCAACGCACATACCCGCTCCAGACCTTGAAGGTTGTGCAGGCGCGCGTCACTGAACTTTAGTAATCATAGTTTGAGGATTTAGTTCAATATTCGTATTTTTGTAGAAAGTATTATTATGAAAAGCGCTCTTTTTGTCTTTATATTCTTTTTCGTTTTTTCTCTTTCAGGACTTGCCCAATCCGACACCCCCTATGTCGCCGGCTTCAGGGCATCAAGGATACTGTCGAGTTATCCGGGCGGCACATTTCCGAATGATAATTACTGGTCGTATGTAGGAAATGCAATGGCAGCGAAATTCGATAGTACCGGCCCTGCTGCAATATGGATAGTTTCGCTGTATCAGAGCGCCGGAGTGACAAGGCTCAACTTCCCTTCACCGGGAGGGTCATACCCATATATTACATTCGGGACCACCGACCAGAATGAAGCATACCTTGACCGCTTCGACCAGGAAGGATTTAAAGTGTGGCTGCAGGTTGAACCCGGAGCTGCCAATGTCGATACGCTTATAAAACTTGTAACTGACCGTTACAAACATCACTCATGTGTGACCGGTTTTGGTGTTGATGTTGAGTGGCTGAATTCCGACACTTACAGCGGAGGTCAGCATGTAACCGACTCGATGGCGCTGAACTGGGAAAGTTATCTGCATAGTATTGATACGAACTATGTTCTTTTCCTGAAACACTACAGTTATAACTGGATGCCGCCTGCTTACAGAGGTAAGATTCTTTTTGTGGACGACAGTCAGGGATTCACAAGCCTGAACCAGATGAAGAACGAATTTGTGCTTTGGGGGAATCATTTTCCATCAAACAACGTTGCTTTTCAATTCGGCTACAAGGCGGATTCCACATGGTGGAAACAGTACGCCGATCCCCCTCTGACCATCGGGAATACACTCCGCTCGAACATTCAGAATTGCTATGGTTTGTTCTGGGTCGATTTTACAATATGTCAGATATTTGATATATCGGTTAATGTACCCCAAATAATTAACGAAGATCTTTTTAAAGTATTATTTGACCCTGATAACAAATGTGTGAATATTTCCGGACAGGATCAGGATCTTCTTTATGAACTTACAGACGAGTCGGGTAGAATTATAAGAACGGGAAAAGCGGAGTCGCAGATATGTTTCCCTGAACTGCAACGCGGGTTGTATATTTTGCGGATCTATAACTCGAAATCATCGCAGACAATAAAGTTGCCTGTGAAGTAAGTTTCAGATCTCCTGACT
>CAZEWB010000936.1:0-1762 GCA_964515655.1 uncultured Bacteroidales bacterium | reverse complement strand
GATTATAACGGTTTGACACAACCTGAAAGAAAATGTCCGCTAAATCCAACCAAAACGATACGCTACTTATACATATCTTTTGTTTTTGTTGCGACAGTGTTGTTGTACGGTTCATGCACAACATATACGCCTCAGCCGGCAAACAGGAACCTTAATGTTTCTTATTTGTACAATCCTTCACTGGTAACGTTTAACATAGGTCTTGTCGCATGGCATAACAGTGATAAAACTACAAAACTCTTCTGCTGCTTCAAAAAAAGCGAACTGATGTTTTATACCGAAGACAGTGTGAAAAAGTCAGGCGTACGAATAAAATACAATCTGTACAACAACAAGACCCTAAAGATCTGCGATTCGGCGAATGTGATAATTTTTTTAAATAACAACAATTACGATACTATTGTTACTTCAATTTTGCTGAACACTCCGGATACGGTCTCATACCTTCTCGACCTTACTGTTTCGGATGTAAACAGACCGGCAGGGCGCAGGATATTTTATGAGATCAACCGTTCATTTCCGGTGAACACTCAGGACTTTCTGATGGTAAATCCTGCCGGCGCGTTGTACTTTTTAAACCAGCTCACCGAAAAGGATACTTTTTGTTTCAAGACCCGCCTAAAGCAGCCCTGGTTGTGGCGAAAATCATTTGCATCAACAAATTTTCAGTTACCTTTTCCCCCGCATGTTCTTACAATAGTCCGGCCTTTTTCCTTTAAACCCGACAGTTCTTTCCGCATTCTTGTTTTCGATACTACACTTTTTACAATGAATTCAGAAGGACTTATTCATTTTCATAACGACACGACGCATTACGGAGGATATACAGTTTACATGTATCACAATCATTTTCCCGAAACACGAAATCCATACAGGATGCTACAGCCATTGCACTATCTGACCTCAAACAAGGAATACGAGGAACTGAACCTCTATGCCGAAAAGAAGAACGGTGTAGATAAATTCTGGCTCGAAGCCACGGGAAATGCTGACAGGTCAAAGGAACTTATAAAAGTATTCTATACAAGGGTTTCTTTTGCAAACAGGTTCTTTACATCCTATACAGAGGGCTGGAAGACCGACAGGGGAATGTTGTATGTTGTACTTGGGCTTCCGTCAACAATATATAAGACGCACGACGTCGAGCGATGGATATACGGCAACAGCCAGTCGAACACAACGCTTACTTTCAATTTCGAGAAACGTAAAAATCCATTGTGCAGTAACGATTTCGTCCTTAACCGCAACGAGAGTTTCAAGATAACCTGGATACAGGCAGTTGACGCATGGCGGAACGGGCGGATTTATTCGGTGGGAAACTAATTATGAAAAATTCCAAGTTCCAAGACCCAAGTTCCAAATTCCAAATTTCAAGAACCAAATTCCAAACAAATACAAAATAGCAACCACAATTTATCAAATAAAATCCGAAATCTTAAATCTGAAATCCGAATCGGGGCAAAGTTCTTCGGGTTTTGAATTTTAATTATTTGATATTTGAATTTGTTTGATATTTGAAATTTTGGATTTGTAATTTAATATTAAAGAATAGACCAAAGTATGAAAGAAAACATGATCTTCGGAATTCACCCGGTACTCGAAGCCCTTCGCAACGGAAAAGACATCGACACATTATTTATCCGGCAGAAAAGCAGCGGTGAAAATTTCGAGGAAATATTAAAGATCGCCCGTGAGCTGCAGATACCTGTTCACCGTGTTCCGCCTGAAAAACTCAACAGGATGACAAACGGAAATCACCAGG
>CAZEWB010000935.1:0-1770 GCA_964515655.1 uncultured Bacteroidales bacterium | reverse complement strand
AAAAACAATTTTGACAATTTTTGCTGTACTCGGAATATTCGCTATTCTGAGTGCACAGGATTTAAAAAGTAAAAATGGTTATGTTATTCTGCCTGAAACCGGAGATTATTGTCTTGGTTTCAATGCCGTTCCTGTTCTGGATTTTGCTCTGAATGCTTTAGATATCATGAGTAATGCGGGTACTACTTCGCAGCATCCTGGTTATGTAACAGGTTTTAACCAGATCATCGTTGGTAAGTATTTTCTTGCACCTGAAAAAGCAGCCAGAGTAAGATTCGGTATTAACAACAACTCTGTTTCTACAAAGACTTATGGAGACGATCCATTGGTTGCTGCGGGGACAAAACCTGAAAACATTCTTCTTCAGTCATCAAAAGTCAGTACAAAAAACTGGTTCATTGGCGGTGGTTTGGAAATGCGTCGCGGTCATAACAGGCTTCAGGGTTTTTATGGCGGTGAAGTCCTTGTTGGAATAAACAGTTCTACAACAAAGAACAAGTTTGAAATTGCTTACGATGTAACATCA
Source organism: uncultured Bacteroidales bacterium (assembly GCA_964515655.1). Taxonomy (GTDB): domain Bacteria; phylum Bacteroidota; class Bacteroidia; order Bacteroidales; family GWA2-32-17. Next base: position 1,244 of record CAZEWB010000935.1, on the reverse strand, counting down.
GAAACAGCTGGTTACATGGTTGCCCCTGCAAGCCGCGTGTTGAGCAATAAATCAGGTATGGCAATAAGTTTAGGACTAAGGGGCTTTGTCGGAGTTGAGTATTTTGTTGCTCCCAAGATCTCCGTAGGCGCTGAATTTGGATGGGGCTTTGGTCTTGTTACTTCACCACGTGGAAAAACTGAAACTGAATACTGGAGAATAACTCCTTATTCAACTGCTATTGTTCCTTCGGAAGATATTGAAGAAGTTGAAGGCCCTTCATCTAGCAAGTCTTTGGGTTTTTCAGTTGACAATGGTATAAACAGTGCATTCGGCGGCAGCGCTGCTCTCACAATGCATTTCCATTTTTAATATTTCGTTAATAAAAGAAAGCCCTGACGTAACATCAGGGCTTTTTTTTTGCTTTAAAGGCACAGCATTTGTACTTTTGTATATTCTATGACCAACAAAGAAAGTTTAAGCGAACGCCTCGACAGGTTAATCAGGAACAACAAAGTAGCTGTGTTGGCAACACTTGTTGTTCATGCTTTCTTTATGATGGGACTTGTCCTTTATCAGGTTACAAAAGAAAATCCTTTGAAAGAAAATGAGATATTTTTCGACCTGGTCGAAGAGACACTCATTCCTCAGGAAATGCTACAGCAGGAAGATCATAGTAACGGCAATGAGAATGCCGACCTTAAGAACATAGCCGTAAACGAAGGCGATAATAACAGAAGCAGTGATGATTATTATAAAGAATTTCAGGATATAGTCGGCCAGAACAAAGGCAGATCGGTATTCCAGGCCGAAAATTATGATGACAAACGATGGCTCATTAAGGATTACAGCAAAGAATCCGAATATATTTACAAGGAAGAACAGGATAAGAACCCGGAAAACCAAACGGTTAACAATAAACAAAGTAACAACACATATGCAGGTAAAACAATAATATCTTACAACCTTAATGGCAGAAAGGCTACCAAACTGCCGATTCCATCATATCAGTGCATGGGCAGCGGCGAAGTAATTGTAGATATAATTGTAAACCAAAAAGGAAATGTCACTTCAGCAGTTGTAAGAAATTTTACTACTCCTACGGGAGAAGCCTGCCTGCCGGAAGCTGCAACAAACGCTGCTTTGCGCAGCCGTTTCAGCATAGACCTTAAAGCTTCACAGCAGCACAAAGGGTACATTACATATAAATTCGTCGCTCAATAAATTACTGCAGATCCTTTTCGTATGCAGCTATAGTATAATCA
>CAZEWB010000934.1:0-1773 GCA_964515655.1 uncultured Bacteroidales bacterium | reverse complement strand
TTGTGTTGGGTGTGTTTGGTTTTTGGGGTTGACAAGCACTATCTTGTCAGGCCGCGCTATTCGGAGATATACTATCCTGTTACCTGGCGGAGCTACGGCATTTTCGGCAAGAGTAAAGCAGACCTTGATCTTTTCGGTACGCTTTGCCTTTGTAATTTCCTTCCCTTTTTCATTTATTCCCATCGTGATAATATTCATCGCCCTTAATGTTTCGGCCATACCCACCTTTGTTGTAAGCGTTTCGGCCTTCTGCTCCAGTTGTTCTTTTTCAGACTTGATATCGTGATAATCCTTTTTTACCTGTTTGTTCTCTTCGGCTAATAACAGATTTCGCGTGTTCAGAGAATCGATCTGTACAATATAACTCCTCATGATCTCACGAAGAGTATTGAGTTCCTTTTTGTATTCAGCTATTTGGTAATAATTGTTAGACTTAATATTCTTGATCTCTTCGAGCATCTGCTTTATCTTTTCCTTTTCACCTTCGAGCTCGGCATTTATTTGTTTGTTGTCGGTCTGAAGTGTGTTATAATCGGCAAGCAAAGTCTCCAGTTCAGCCTGAACCTTTTCCTTTTCGTCGGATTTTTCTTTCAGCTCAACTTCAACAAAGACCTTGTCTTTGCGCATCGTGAAGAACTTATATGCAAAAAAGATATTTGTCAGGAGCAATACAATAATTACTATAAAATACAACAGGTCGCTTTTTTTTCGGCTTCCTCCGGGGTTTACAATTTCATTCATACAGCCTTAAAAAGGTTAAGTGTAGCGTATACGTCTTCCGATCCTGAGTATCGTTCTTGAGGTCATGTGGTTCAGTTTACATAAATGTGAAACTGTTGTTCCGTATTTTCTGGCTATTCTGCCCAGAGTATCTCCCTTTCTAATAACATGATAACGAAACTGGCGGACATCTATCAGATAAGAATACAAACCGGATGAGATCTTAAGTGTATCGTTTTTTAACCGGCAATCCGAAAAATCAATGACATCATTTGGATTTATTGCACCGCCAAGGTAGCGTACTTCGAAATGCAGGTGAGGACCTGTGCTGCGTCCGGTATTGCCTCCCAGTCCGATTATTTCCCCTCCTTTAACATCCTGATTGACGGAAACCTTCACTTTAGAAAGATGTGCATACAATGTCTCAAGTCCGTTTTTATGCCTTACCACTACCACATTACCATATGTTTTACTCTTCTTTACTACGCGCACTTTACCGTCGAAAGCAGAATAAATACTGTCGCCGACATTAAGGTCAATGTCTGTTCCATAATGGTATTTCCACCGGCGCCATCCGAAATCGGAGTTTATTTTGCCCTCAATAGGGTGGTGATAGAAATCAGCAGTATCATTAAGATTAATATATAATGAATCTTTCATCCTTGTGAGATCGGAAATATATGGATGAACATTAACTGTGTCCCAGAACTGGTATGTTTCGTATGACGGAACATTACAAAACGTATCCGGTATGCATATGTAAACCAGATTCGGATCGGCTTTAAGCCTGTCGGCCAGACTCAAAAATGTGACAGTTTCAGTTATTGTTTCGTCTTCTGTTTCATCTTCAGGACCTACTGCCAATGTATCAGCTGTAACATCGGCCGGGGGCTTGATTTCTGCGCTCTGCGAAAAAACCATCTGCAGATTTACCAGTGATACCAACAAAATGATCAGTAAGGTTTGCTTCATCCAGGCTTTGTATATGACAAATATAAGTCTCATCATTAGATTTTCCAAATAGTAAACAAACACCCAAACACACCCAACACA
>CAZEWB010000933.1:0-1775 GCA_964515655.1 uncultured Bacteroidales bacterium | reverse complement strand
GGGTTTTAAACCCGCTTAAACTTCTCAATTTGTTCAAATGTGTCTTGGTGCTTTTCTTTTTTATCGCTTGTTTATAACTTCATTTATTTGTTCAGGGCTTGAACTGCTCTGGCTGCAGCATCTGTCATTGGTTTAACGCTGATCTCACTACCTACTGCCTGTTTCATCCATACCTGGGGACAGAGTCTGCCAAGTTTATAGATACGTTCGACTTCACCGGAGAACTGTTTGTCCTTAAGATATTCCGAAAGTTGGAATTCAATAACATGGCCGATAGGATACGCAGAAAGATAAAGCGGACTGTCGATCATGTGACTGTAAATTGCAAGAATAGCTTCATCTTTTTTACCGAAAACGGGAGCATAGTATGTGTTCCATACTTCCTTGGCAATTGAAATAACTGCATCCTTGAGTTGTTTTTCATTAGCATCGGGATTTGCATACATCCATTTCCACACTTTCATGTCCACCAGCGAAACACCCATGATCTCATAAGTTGCCCAGAAGTTATCAAGTGCATTTAGGTTCTCGCTCATCGGATCATTATTATTAATACCAAGCAACTCAAGGTCGCGTTTCTGGAATGCAAATGCCAGCGCTTCGGTGAAAGAAGTGTTGGGAACACCTTTCATGAAATAATAATCCATGTTATACAGCGAAATTGTCTGTTCCACAGTGTGACCGAATTCATGAACAGCAATATTGTAACCTTTGTAATCCATTCCGTTATCGGCAATGCGGGTACGCAGGCGGGCGTTGTCGCCGCGCATTTCGCTGCCCCATGCATGTCCTGCCCCTCTCGAAGGATCAACTGTAACCTTTGAGCAAATTTCCTTTGCCCTATCCGGTGTCCATCCCATTTTAACGAGTATACCGGGTAATGCATTCTGGAAAGTTATAGGATCGGGATAGAGTTTGCGGGTCTTGCCGTTCAGTTCTTCTTCGTTGATTGTGCTGCGCGCTTTAAATCCGTCATACCATATATCGAAAGGCTCAAGAGGACGGCCAAGACGTTTGCTGATAATTGCAGCAATATCTTTAACAACCGGCGACTGAATGAATTCAGTGAAGATCTTTTCGACATCGGCCTGCGACATTTCCATTTCGCCGTCGAACTTGCGGGAGATATTATCGGGATAGGTCGGACTGTACGGATCGATCTCTTTCTGTGCTTTGAAAAGGCCAAGCAATGTAGCATACCTTACATCTGCCTCGGGCTTGAATTCAACCTGTTTTCCGTCTTTAAAAAGTTTGTTCTCGATCGGATTCCACTGATACTTGTCGCTGCTGATAATATCTGCAGGAATTGTCTGGTAAACGATATGCTTCATTACTTCATATATCATTTTCTGATTTTCGAGACCGCCTTTCACAGCATAATACGACTTGATCTCATCGCGCAGGCCCCAGTGTGTAATACGAACTACATCTTTCGGAAACAATGTGTCCATCTTGCTGTTCACAAGATATCCGAGGTAAATATTGTAATTGCTTATGTAATTGTCGGCTTTTGCAGAAGCTTCGTTGTACTTCTGATTCAGAGCTCCCGGTATCCTTGCAGTGAACATATCGGCAAGACGTGCGTATGCCCAATCTTTGCGCGTCCATGTCTTTTCGTTTGCAGTTTTTTCGGCAAGAGTATAAACAGGAAAATTCAGCAATACATAGAATGCGATTTTATTATTGAACAGGTCCTCGGTAAGATGCGAAACAGGATTAAATCCACCGAACATAAGATCGACCGGAAGGGGTTCAGGGCCGCTTACATGCGAAGG
>CAZEWB010000932.1:0-1779 GCA_964515655.1 uncultured Bacteroidales bacterium | reverse complement strand
TGTGTTGGGTGTGTTTGGTGTGTGGTTGCCGGAAGATATCCAGACCAAAATAATTGAACCTACCTTATCTTCCGGCCACTTCACTTTTGTTACAGATATTCCTGATAAGGACTTTAAACTGGTATCTTTTACACTGAATTTTCATGTAAATAAATCCCAGAATGACATTTATGGCCTGATCTGTCATATTATTCCTGAAAGTCATTTACAACAGAGTTCCAATTTTGATTTCCATAATGCCTTCTTTTCTGTCTTTAACAACGTCCCCGAGGCATTTCTTATTATTAACAGATCCAATGACATAATCTTTTTCAATTTCGCTGCTGAAAAACTGTCAAAGAAACTGCATAAAAGGAGCATTCAGTCGAATGACTCATATTTCAGCACATTTCACTTTCTTGATACACAGGATTTTATCAGTTTGTTTCATAATGCTTTCGAAGGTGTTACCCATTTTCTTGAAAGACAGGTCAATATCGGGGGACTGGACTTTTTCTTCCGTATAATAATGTTCCCTGTTGTCGGTAAAGAACAAGGTGAAATTGAATATATCGGTCTGTCATACAAAGATATTACTCATGATTATCAGCTCGAAAAGGAGCTTGAAGAAACACGAAATGAATTAAAACCGCTTTTCGACAGCAGCATACAACGTTTTTACCTGTGCGACCTTAGCTACAATCTTGTTGCATTCAATAAGGCTGCAAAGGATATTATCATTAAAGAATATAACCGTGTTCTTAAAAAAGGCGATTGCTTACTTGATTTTGTCCCGAATGAAATTGAAATAGAATTATTCAAAGAAAAATTTGAAGAAGTAAAAAGAGGCAATAATATTGTTTTCAAGAACAAGATCGAAAACGAAGATGATCGATACTGGCTCGAAACACATATTGACCCGATATTAAACGACAAAGGTGAGATATACAGAGTTCTTACCTGGACAATGGATGTGTCGGAACGCGAGCAGAGCCTTCTGGAGCTTAAAACTACTCAGGATCGTTATGCGCTGGTAGCGCGCGGAGGAAATGACGGAGTATGGGACTGGGATATCAAAAACAATACTGTTTACCTGTCGCCACGCTGGAAAAGCCTTCTCGGTTATGAAGACCACGAACTGCCAAATGAGTTCGGAGTAAGGGATGGACTGATCCATCCGGATGACAATAAAAAAAGTCAGAAAACAATTGACGACTATCTTTCGTTCAAAATATCTGAATACCAGAACGAGATCCGTCTAAGACATAAGAACGGTGACTACATTTGGGTAATCGAAAGAGGGGAATTGCTGGTAGGTGATGATGGAAAGCCATCGCGTCTGGCCGGCTCAATTACAGATATTTCTCATATCAAGAGTATCGAGAGCGAGATAAGGGAAACTAACAATATGATGCTCCAGGAAAGGAACATGTTTATTCAGGGTAATGTTGTTATTGCACGCGTTCAGGCTGATAATATCGGAAGGACAATATTTATCTCCGAAAATATTGAAACAGTCCTGGGTTACAAGCCGTCGGATTTTTATGAAAATAAAATTACATACGACATGCTTATCTTTCCCGAAGACCTTGAATCCCACCGCAAGGAAAGAAATGAAGCTGTTGAAAAGAACCAATCGCATGTAGCCTATTCCCCTTATCGTCTTATCGGAAAAAATAACAATATAGTATGGGTAAAGGACTTTGCTACTTTTATCCGTAACGAAAAAAATGAGATCATAGAGATCCTTGGGTATTTTGTCGATATGACCTCTGAGAAAAAATGGGAAGCTGCTCTTTT
>CAZEWB010000931.1:700-1786 GCA_964515655.1 uncultured Bacteroidales bacterium | reverse complement strand
CAAAGGTTACATTGGTTGAATTCCTGCCAAATGTCGTCCCGCTCGAAGATGAAGAAGTAAGCAAACAACTGGAACGTAACCTGAAGAAAGCCGGAATGGAAGTAATGACATCCTCGTCTGTCGAAAAAGTTGATGTAGTTGACAATATCTGTAAAGTGACGATAAAAGCACAGTCCGGTGAGATCACGCGTGAAGTTTCTGTAGTTCTTTCTGCTGTATGGATTGCTCCTAATCATGAAAATATTGGTCTTGAAGAGAACGGTATCGTTATTGAAAAGGGAAAGATCAAAACAGATGAGTATTACCGTACAAATGTTCCCGGAATTTATGCAATAGGCGACATCGTTGCAGGGCAAGCGCTTGCCCATGTTGCTTCGGCAGAAGGAATAATCTGTGTTGAAAAGATCGCAGGCCTTGATGTAAAACCATTGGATTACGGCAATATACCTTCATGCATTTACACGACGCCTGAAGTCTCTTCAGTTGGAATGACAGAAAAGCAGGCACTTGAAAAAAGTTTTGAGATCAAGATCGGGAAATTCCCTTTCACTGCCTCAGGCAAAGCCAGCGCTGCCGGCGCAAAGGATGGTTTTGTGAAACTCATATTCGATGCAAAAGACGGAAAACTTCTGGGAGCGCATCTTATCGGATTTAATGTTACTGAAATGATAGCTGAACTTGTTGTTGCACGTAAAATGGGAACCACAGGTCACCAGATAATAAAATCGTTACACCCCCACCCCACAATGTCCGAAGCAATAATGGAAGCAGCAGCAGCGGCATACGGAGAAGTAATACACATATGAAAATATTACGTTTAATATTTCTTGCAACATTTCTGGTATTTTCCCTTGATTCATGCACATTTGATAATGTTGAGATCGGCAAAATCAGCGGAATAAATGTGGTATCTGTTAATAAAGAAACTCTTGACATTGAAGTGAACATCCCTGTAAAGAACCCCAACAAAATGGGTTTTACTATTTCAAGAGTCAAAATCGATCTGGCATTAAATGGCGTTGAATTCGGCAGGGTGACTCAGAAAAAGAAGGTACATGTTAAACCTGAATCAAGTGAAATATACCC
>CAZEWB010000931.1:0-690 GCA_964515655.1 uncultured Bacteroidales bacterium | reverse complement strand
AATTAAAAGAATCTGCTATGGGACTTCCTAAACTCATTGCTGCTACAATGATCGGAAAGAAGATAGACATGAAGGCTGAAGGATATATCAAAGCCCGTAAATTTATTTTTTACAGGAAATTCGAGGTAAACGAAAAAACTCCTGTAGACCTTTTCAATAAAAAGATGTAAAAACACTCCGCATAAAATGATCACAATAAAAGAAGCATTAGACATTATTGAGAAAACTGTAAAGACTTCCGGTTGCAGTAAGACTGATTTTTCGCTTTCGTACGGACGAATCCTTGCTGAAGATATTGTAAGCGATATGGACATGCCTCCTTTTAACAAATCTGCGGTGGATGGTTATGCATGCAGACGTGATGATATTGGCAATCCGCTAAAAGTTGTTGAACTGATACCTGCAGGTGCATATCCAAAGGAAACTGTTATTCCCGGCACCTGTTCAAAAATAATGACAGGAGCAAAAGTCCCTGATGGCGCCGATTGCGTCGTGATGGTAGAATATACTTCAGAAAAAAACGGGGTAATGAAATTCATTGGCAAAGAGACCGGTGCCAACAACGCAATCCAGGGAGAAGAGGCCCGTACAGGACAGGTTTTGGTTAAAAAAGGAACTTTGATAGAACCCAGACATATTGCTCTTATGGCATCAGCAGGCTGCACAACCCCCCCAAACACACCCAACACA
>CAZEWB010000930.1:0-1790 GCA_964515655.1 uncultured Bacteroidales bacterium | reverse complement strand
TGTGTTGGGTGTGTTTGGGTGGTGGGTTTGAATCCCTTCGAGGTCACATAGCCAGCAAAAATCTCATCCGCTTGCGGATGGGGTTTTTTATTTTCCCTGCAGCGAAGAAAATTTATTTTCTGAAGCATGCAGGGAAAATAAAAAAAACATTCCGAAGGAATATTTTTGTTGGCTTTGTAGACCCTCCCCAGAGGATCGCGAGCCCGGAGGGCGAGTAATCCCAGAGCGAGAATGAGAGCGTCGAAAACTTGTTTTCGTAAGCAAAAGGGGAAAATAAAAAACCATTCCGAAGGAATATTTTTGTTGGCTTTGTCTATTCAGGGTAATATCTTGATCTTTTCGCCAAGGAACTTTGGCTCTATGCCAATGATAAGGTCTATAAGCATTTTAACACGGGCAAATTTTTCGCGGACCTTTGTTTTGGATCCATTGTATGCATCAACATCAGCGGCATTAAAGCAGCAAGCGTCCAGTTTCAGTGCCTGTGCAATGTATACGGCCCTGCGGTTGTGAAATTCCTGCGAAATAATTGTAAACGAAGTCTGCCCGAATATAGCCTTCATCCTGTAAACCGAATCGTAGGTTCTGAACCCTGCATAATCAAGATATATCCTTTCGGATGGAATGCCTCGCTTCACAAGTTCTTGTTTCATGTCCTCAGGTTCGTTGTAGTCGGTTTTGCTGTTATCGCCGCTTATAACCACGTTTTTTATTTTTCCGGCATTGTAAAGCATTACTGTTGCTTCAATCCTGTTTTCGAAATACTGGTTCGGCCTACCGGAGTTCAGGTACTTGGACGTTCCCAGCAATAATCCGGCATTATTGTATGGCAAATCTTCAATATTGCTGAAAACATAATTCTTTGTAGCCCTGTTAATGGCAATGTCGGCATACACTACAAACGAAACTGAAAGGATCAGTATTATTGCGAGCGCCCATCTGAGTTTTTTCGATTTTAAATATATGCGGAAGTACTTCGATGTAACGCCTGACAATTTCACAGATCGAAACCATGTGGTAAAAGATCTTAATATGTTGACCAGAGCTTTCATTTGAATTATTTTAATACCTCAAACTTATCCCGTATCGCAGAATAAAGGTTTCGGCAAGTGGCTCTCCCATTATGTAGCCTTTTGATTTGTATCCTGTCTGAACAAATATGCCAAGTCTGTTTTTGAGTTTAAAGGGCCTGAGCATTATGTCGACCTTAACAGAACCACCGGTTTTATTTGCAGTTTCCGTAATCTGCCAATTTTCCAACTCCAGTTCCGGCTGATTCCAGACAGAGCAACTCATATTTATCCCTATCCTTTGTTTATCAATAACATTAAATAGTTTGAAAGTTCCCCCGATGAATTTATTGAAGGCGTTATCTCCAATACTTAAGTCAACATTGAATAATCTTTGTTTGTATCTGATAAAATTTGAGAACTGGTATTCGCTGCCAAAGGGTGTGAGGTTATAATTAAGCAATGGCAGGTAACGGGCATTCCCTATCTTTATCATCGGGATTTTATTTAGTTGTTTTCTACCTTTGATGCCATATTCAATAAGAATAGTGTACGCTGTATATAATTGTAACGGATTTACGAGTGATATCATGCTCTGCAGCGATATCTGCTCAATATCATATCCTTTTGTATGACCAATTCCATAAAGATAATTCATTGATGAAATATAAGCACCGATATCGCCGGTTGCTGCAAAGGTAGGGTCGCTCACTTTCTTCAGGCGGGTTACCCATATATATTCTATCTGGTTGTTTTGTGAAATAAGATAAAGCAAGGCCT
>CAZEWB010000929.1:1594-1806 GCA_964515655.1 uncultured Bacteroidales bacterium | reverse complement strand
TTAACGTTAAAACTGAATCCGCGGGTATAAGCCCGGCAGATTCAGTTTTAACGTTAAGGGCGGGTGATGCCGTCGCCTTAGCCGCGTTCACATCTACCGCCCTTAACGTTAAAACTGAATCTGCCGGGCTTATACCCGCGGATTTTTGCTTCGGGGAGCTGACTGAAGATATCCCTGATTGGTGTAAAAAGTCCGGTATAAGTGGCCGGATT
>CAZEWB010000929.1:0-1575 GCA_964515655.1 uncultured Bacteroidales bacterium | reverse complement strand
GCTATAAAAATGACGCGCAAGCGCGGCAAACAATGTTTCATTCACTAAAGAACTCTTCCCGGAACCGGAAACACCTGTCACGCAAATCAGTTTTCCAAGCGGGAAACGGGCATTTATTTTTTTCAGATTATTACCCCGGGCGCCTATCACTTCAAGAAATTTCTTATTCCCTTTACGACGATCCGGCGGCACTGGAATCTTTTTTATATTTGAAAGATACATCCCGGTCAGGCTGTTTTTATTGGCCGCGATTTTAGAAGGCGATCCGGCAGCGACCACTTCTCCGCCATGAATACCGGCGCGCGGACCAAGGTCAATCACATAATCCGCCGATTCAATCGTCTCGCGGTCGTGCTCTACTACCAGAACCGTGTTCCCGAGATCCCGTAGATGTTTTAATGTGTGTATGAGTTTTTGATTATCCCGCTGATGAAGACCGATACTCGGCTCATCTAATATGTAAAGCACCCCCACTAACTGTGAACCAATTTGCGTGGCCAGTCGGATACGCTGAGCTTCTCCGCCGGAAAGTGTGCCGGCCGCTCTGGTAAGTGTTAAATATTCAAGACCGACATTCACCAGAAACTGCAGACGCTGTTTTACTTCTTTTAAAATCTGATGGGCGATTGTTTTATCCTGTTCGTTCAGCTTAATATTTTCAAAAAAAACCGCCTGCTCTTTGATGGACAAATCCGTCAGCTGTGAGATATTCGTGTCATTGATTGTGATGGAAAGTGCTTCTTTTTTTAGCCTTGTCCCGCCGCACTCACTGCATTCAACATTGTTCATATACCCTTCAATCCATCTGCGGACATGTTGGGAACTGGTTTGTTTATAGCGGCGAAGAAGATTGTTTACAATTCCCTCATAACGGCTAAGCCATTCCACATAGGTACTCTTACGTTTGTAAGTGAACTTTACTTCCTCTTCCCCGAGACCGTAAAGAATGATGCTTCTGATCTTTTCGGGCAGCTTTTTCCAGGGAGTATCCAGACTGAATCATAGGCGTTGGAGAGACTTTGAACCATTTCAAACAACCAGCCCTCATTCCGTCCACCCAGAACTTTTATTGCCCCCTGCCTGATGGTCAGATTTACATCCGGGACAATAAGATCCGGATCGATTTCGGTCAACGCGCCCAACCCGTCACATTTCGGACAGGCCCCGTATGGACTGTTAAATGAAAACATACGCGGCACCGGTTCTTCAAAAGAAAGATTACAATGCGGACAGGCAAATTGCTCACTGAAAAGTACATCTTCCTTTGTATCGGCTTTGTTGATAAAAACAAGACCTGATGATTGTTTTAAGGCAAGTTCAACTGAATCCGTGAGGCGCTTTTGTATATCGGATCCGACGACAAGACGGTCAATGACCAGCTCGACATCGTGCTTTTTGTTTTTTACCAGCTCAATTTCATCATCAAGAGAATAAATTTTACCGTCAACCCTGGCCCGGACAAATCCATCCTTCGCGAACTGATTAAATAATTCCCTGTATTCACCCTTTCGTCCGCGAATCACCGATGCCAGAACCTGAATTTTAGTTCCTTCAGGCCAGGCAAGTATTATATCC
>CAZEWB010000928.1:0-1810 GCA_964515655.1 uncultured Bacteroidales bacterium | reverse complement strand
TGTGTTGGGTGTGTTTGGGTTGTTTTGTTTAACAGGATAGAAGCCTGTATGATTGCTGCCTTTGTCGCTCCATCCGCTTGGCGCTGCATTGGCACCATTTACCCAGTTCTCGAAATTGTAATTCGGAATGACCTGTGCTGTTACCGAGCACAGAAAAATCATCAGAAAAGTTGCTGTAAAAAGTAAATTTGTTTTCATTTTTTGTCGTCAGTGATTAGAGTGCTGACTCCGCACTTTTTAATAATTTATTTTCAACAAAAATAAGAAAAAGTCTGATACTGAAAAAAGTTTTTTGCCGGGATTTTCAATCGGAGCTCTTTTTCAAAACAAATATCATCCATGGGGCAATTCTCGTTTCAGAGACCCATTTATAAGGTTCGTCTTCTCTTCCAAGTGGTTTATAGATCGCTTCAATTTCAAGTCCGGTTATGGTAAATAGTTTCTGATAATCCTCATTAGACCAGAAAATGTCCTCAACAGGTCTCTTGTCTTCAACATCGAGCATGATGTCAAGCACGATGTCTCCTGTTTTGGCAGTCCAATTTGCAGGAAAATCTTTTGTAGTGAATGAAGCCCATTCATTAATATAAAGTTCCGGAGTGGAATCAAGGCAGATAATTTTCCCGTTTGGTTTTAAAAGGTCACGCAATCCAATGAGAATATTTGTCCGGTTCTCCCAACCGGGAATGTTGTCGAAAGTAAAAATGGCCTGCACCAGATCGAACTGCTGAAGCCCGAGATGAGCATATTCGCCGTTTGAGACCAACTGATAATCCCCTGCACTGTCAATTTTTCGTGCAATTGCAAGCATATCCGCAGAAATGTCAATCCCTGTAACATTAAACCCAAGTTGCTTTAAAAAGCGTGACGACCGGCCGGTGCCGCAACCAAAATCAATTGCCTTTTTTCCGGTAACATGACGGGAAATTATTTCAGGCAAATCGCGGTACGCTAAATAATAGGTATTTGGAAATTCAAGCCTGGCATAGGATTCAGCCCTTGTCTGGTTGCCCCAGGAGTTTTCGAATTCGGAGTTGGTGTTAGTCATATTGCATTAAACTATGGGAATAAACACAAATGTACAAAATATTGTATTTATTTATATTTTTGCATAGACTGAGGCTAAATTCAATAAGATGAAAAAAACTGATCTTACTATTATTTTTCTGACAATGTTCATATCCGTTTTATACGGGCAGGATAATAAAGAGAGCAGCCGCAGTGAATTCACACCTGTTACTGTACCTTATTTTGAAGCAGGAGCTACATTTTTCACACCAGGCGGTTTTAATCTATCCTGTGGCTACACAATGAACAAAAAAACTATCAGGATATCCGGCGGATATTCAGGAGAAGCACGGGGCGCTCAGCTGGATTTCGTTTTTAACATAAGGAATATTTTAAAGAGTCGGATTGGAGGTGGACCTTCTGTTGGATATTTAGGTGGGTACAATATCAATTCAGGAACAAACAACCCGGGAGAAGCACGCGGAATATACATTGCAGGCCAGTGCCAGTGGAACATAAAATTGTTTTTTATTTCAGCCGGTCTTGGATATGTGGTATACGACCCAAACCCTGACGTAAGACTTGTCCCGTTGATAAGCATAGGAATTAATAAAAGGTTTATTAAAAATATATGAAATCTGAATCTTGTCTCAACTACTCACCCACTCTCTTGCATCCATTGAATGAGTGGGTAATTACACAATTATAATGTATAACCCCTTATAAACTCCAGGCTCATATTCATGTGCCTGTACATTTCCACGTTGTTATCAATAAAAGGAACAACCTTCCTGTAATCGTT
>CAZEWB010000927.1:0-1812 GCA_964515655.1 uncultured Bacteroidales bacterium | reverse complement strand
TGTGTTGGGTGTGTTTGGTTTCGTTTTGTAAGAAAGGATTTTTAACTGAAGGGCTAGTCGGTCTTTCCTAAAATGACAACGTAATTTTTCCCATACTTTTTAGCACATTTTGGGCAGGTTGTGTACCACATGTACCATTTTTTTACGTTCAGGCCTTTGGATTTTACAATTGCTTCGTAGTCCTTACACCATTTGCCGGTGTCCCTGAACGGTCCTTCGTATACTTTTGAGAAAAAGTTCCCGCTGAGTTTTACCATTTCTGCATTTGGTATTTCCATGTCTACAGCGAGGTACAGGTTCATGTTCCATGAAGAAGTATGATCGGACATGCAGAGCCAGTCGGGCATTGTGGCGCCGGCTTCCAATACCTTTTTGTTGAGGCGTACCATTACTTTTCCAAAACCTATGGGCATGTACATAAAAGTGCAGACCTTGTCTTTAATGAACAATTTGTTCTCCCATGTAAAAGTTTTGTCGTCCCATAAAGCGGGATCGAACGGAGGGCAGCATTCCGGCGTTTTATTTTCTTGTGATGTCATAAAAGTTATTTTTTACGTTTGAGTTCCCTTATCTTTATATTCTTGTAAAAGGCAGCCTGTGCCGATATGCGGCAGACAAGATATCCCTGATAACCGTCAAGAAAACCGAGTTTAAAAATGTAGTCGCGTATAAATTTCCAGCAGGGATAATGTATTATTTTAAATAATGAGGTTCCCTTTCCTCTCTCTACATCTGCTTTTGCAGCAATGGTGGTGAACTTTTCGACCTGAACGAGATGCTGGGTCAATGTAAAATATGAATAATGGAGCAGGTCGCCTTTAAGATGACCGGTTTTGCAGCCTTCATTCATTTCGTACCTGTCATGCGGATTAACACCTGTCCATGAGCCTTTTCTGCTGTCCCACAACCTTAATTTACGGTCGGGATACCATCCGCAATGACGGATCCACTTTCCGCAATACCATGTAAGACGGTTAAAATAATATCCATCGGTTGTAAAATTCTCTTTGATCTGAAGAATTGACCTTTCGAGTTCAGGCGAAAGCACTTCGTCGGCATCAACAGAGAGGCAGTGCGGATTTGAGGCATAGGTAATAACCCTGTTCTTCTGCTGAATATGCCCGTCGAAAGCATGCTGAAAGAATTTTACTCCGTATTTTTTGCAGATATCAGGTGTACGGTCGGTGGAAAAAGAATCGAGCACCACTATTTCATCAGCAACTTTTTTTAACGACTCCAGGCAGCGGGCAATATTTTGCTCTTCGTTAAAAGTTATAATGACTGCTGAAAGTTTGATCATTACTCCTGGAGATATATTCTTTTTACGCGCTGTGAAATATGGACAAGGATTTCGTATGGAATAGTTCCGGCAGCACGGGCAAGTTCATTTACATCCTGCGACGTGCGGAATAAAATTATCTCATCGCCCTCATTCGCATTTATTTCAGTAACGTCTATCATGCACATATCCATACAGATATTACCTATGGTCGGAACTTTTTTGCCTTTTAGTAAGAAGGACGCTTTTCCGTTGCCAAGCGAGCGGTAAATTCCATCGGCATAACCAACGGGTATTGTCGCCACGGTGATATCGCGGTCTGCTTTTCCCCTCCTGTTATAGCCAACCGTGTCTCCTTTTTTCAGACTCCTGATCTGTGAGATGATCGTCCTGAGGCAACCGGCAGGTTCGAGTTGTTTTTCATAAATTTCACTGAATCCATACAGACCTATCCCAAGACGTACCATGTCCATTTTTGCTTCGGGTACACGTTCGATACCTGAAGTGTTTGCAATATGTTTAAGGAAAGATTT
>CAZEWB010000926.1:0-1814 GCA_964515655.1 uncultured Bacteroidales bacterium | reverse complement strand
CTGTTTGACAAACAAAAAGAGATACTCGTGATTCCGGTGAGCCTATATGAAATATCTGAAGAAACTAAAGAACAATATCAACAAGATCCCGGTAGCGTCTACGGTGAGTTCCAATTCCAAGGGGCCTACGTTTACAAATTTAATCTTGATGGATACGAATTAAAAGGGCGCATAACTCATAGAGCTGACGACATAAATGAGACAGAAGACTGGTATTGGCAAGGCTATTATTCTTCAGCTGATATATCAAGATCCCTATACATCGGAAACGTGCTTTACACCATCTCCAACAGCATGGTTAAGATGAACAGCCTGGATGACCTTAGCGAGATCAACAGTGTAAATCTTGAATAGACCAACATGAAATATTTTTGAGAGAGGGGTGCATCCCATTCATCACCTCCTTTTCTCCCCTCTCTCATTTTATCATTTTGTAAAATCGACCGATATCATTTTATAACGACGAAGTATACCGCTCTAACAGGGAATTAGTCATATTTTAAAGGGGAATAATACCATGTCGATTAAACCAACAGAAGTTCACAAAACACTCGGCAAATACATGCTTGCAGATGGGTTTGATTTAGTTTTAGACTTGAAAAAGAGTAAAGGTTGTCGTGTTTTCGACTCAAGAAATAACAAATATATGCTTGATTGTTTTTCATTTTTTGCTACAGCCCCTCTGGGGTGCAATCATCCTAAACTAACCACTCCAGATTTTATTAAAAAGATGGGAGAAATAGCAATTAACAACCCTACGAATTCTGACATATATACTGTAGAAATGGCTGATTTCGTCGACACTTTTGCAAAATACGCAGTCCCCAATCATTTCAAACATCTCTTTTTCATTAGTGGTGGGGCACTGGCAATAGAAAACGGCCTGAAGACTGCTTTTGACTGGAAGATAAGAAAAAATATTGCACGAGGGAAAGGAGAGATCGGACGAAAAGTAATCCATTTCAGAGAGGCATTTCACGGTAGAACAGGATATACGCTTTCCATGACAAATACATTTAATCTTGACAAAACAAAGTATTTTACTAAGTTTGACTGGCCGCGTATTGTAAATCCAAAAATAAGATTCCCACTAAACAGTGAAAATCTAAAGAATGTTAAAGAGCTTGAAAAGCAGGCTGTGGCTGAGATAGAAAAGGCGGTGGCTAAGAATCCTGATGATATAGCAGCTCTCATCATAGAACCGATTCAAGGTGAAGGTGGAGACAATCATTTCCGCAAAGAATTCTTCCATGAACTTCGTCGACTCTGTGACGAACATGAGGTGATGTTCATATTAGATGAAGTACAGACTGGCGTTGGATTAACTGGTAAGATGTGGGCCTATCAACATTTCGATTTTGAACCAGATATACTTGCGTTTGGTAAGAAAACACAGGTCTGTGGTATCATGGTAGGAAATCGTGTAGATGAGGTCAAAGATAACGTTTTCGAAGTAGCAAGTCGTCTCAATTCAACATGGGGCGGAAACCTAATAGATATGGTCCGCTGTCAGAAATATCTGGAAGTTATTGCTGAGGAGAACTTCATTAAAAATGCTGAAGTGCAAGGAAAACGCTTACTAGAAGGACTGGAAGAAATAAAAAACAAACACCCAAACAAGATATCAAATGCCCGTGGGCGAGGACTCATGTGCGCCTTTGACTTGCCAACTCCGCAAAAGAGAGATGAAATGAAGAATAAACTCTATACAAACAATCTACTTGTTCTTACCTGCGGAGCAACGACAATAAGATTCCGTCCACCGTTGACAATCTCCTCTGAAGAAATAAATGAATCTATAGATATAGTTGATA
>CAZEWB010000925.1:0-1814 GCA_964515655.1 uncultured Bacteroidales bacterium | reverse complement strand
AGTATGTTGTTATCTCATCTTCAAGCAAGAAGCTAAGAGGAGGATCGAATTGTGCCTGGACAGTGTAGGTACCATCGGGAAGACCGGTAGCAGTATCTGATAAAAATGTGCTGCCAACAGTCTGGCTTACCACAGAACCACCACTGTCATACCACGTATATGTAATTACAGGGTTTACTACAGGAGTATTAATAGTAAATGCAACCGTACTTTCACTGACTCCGGAACAACTGCTGGTAATATCTAACTGGTTGCAGTTCATCGAAGCGCCTGCAGAATACACACCTACATGACGCCTTCCGGAAACAAATAAAAGATAGCTATCAGGGTTGTACCTGATATCAAAGGGTTGATTTCCCGGAGCCCATCCTAATTGAAAACTATCAGTCTGCATTAAAGAAATTCCGTTATAATAATATACCAGTATATTATTATCGCTGCCTCCCACATAAACATCGTTGCAATCATCTGCAGCAACCCCACCCTGGCATAGAGGAAGATATAAATTACCGGAAAGCCCTACCGAAGTATTAGAAATTAAATCTCCGTTTGATTTGTTGTAAGCAGCTATAGCGCCGCCATCATAATAATAGAGGTAATAATCATTTACTGCAAGCCCGTTAAAGCCATTGGAGGTCGATGTATACTGAGTGAGGTTCGGCCAGTGGTTCGAAACTTCCCAAAAACCATTCATACCGTGATTGACCATCCACACTTTACCGTTCAGCGCTGCATTAATAAGTGAAATTCTGTTATAAACGGCCGATGAAGCCGGATCACTGCTTTTTGCATATACTACATAGAGTTTATTTTGTTTATCAATAGCATAATTGACAATATCCTGGCAGGTTCCGTTTATCCCGGTGAAATTAGCAACATTCAGTGTTCCTGTAACAAGGTTTACAAGTCCTCCGTTCACATTCGAAGATGTTCCTCCTCCTACAACAACAAGACCACCGTGATTGACATCGAAACCAATATCCCATATTTCGCGGTAATTGCCATTCTGGATGGAAACAAATCCATCGGCAACTCCGTTTGCGTCCAGCCTGTATACCCTTGCGCCATTTCCGTTGAAACCTTCACCGATATATACTCTTGAACTGCCTTTTTCGACAGTAAAATTTCCTTCATACATTGTGAAATCATATGGACTGAGATGCGACCACAGTAATACGCCTGACTGTGAGTATTTGTTAATATAAAGAGATGTCGTTCCAAACGGTCTGATAAATGCATAGAGATTATTGTTGTAATCGTAGTCAACATCATACGCAATGTCATCGGGCGAAATTGCAAGTCCTGTAACCCAGGGATCGATCACAACAGGTTCGTGAGTTTCGAAAGTCCAGGGTAATGAAAATGAAATAGTATTTCCCTTAAGGATGAAATTACACGGAATATCACTTCCGGCCTGTGAGGCAACAGGCGCATGTTCGGTAAGGTTCCATGCGGGAGTTTCAATTATAACATTCCCTTCTGCGTTCAGGGTCATCGATCTAACATCACCGCTGTATTCAATGTTGATTTTACTGACATCTGCTCCGGCATGAACGATAACATTGTATTTTATTCCATTGCTGTCCTGAGGAAGAACAAATTCAAAATCAATTCCCGGATATAAATTCTGATAAGTGATCTTACTATACCCACCGGCAATATATGGATCCATTCCAAAAGTATAATATCCTTCGGATGCTCCCGAGGGAACAATGTTAGCTGTTTTATCCGCTCCGTTCCATTTCACAAAAACATAATTGGTAACAAGTTTTGAGTTTTCCATTTCCTCCTCTTCACTTGATCTACCTGTCAGT
>CAZEWB010000924.1:0-1814 GCA_964515655.1 uncultured Bacteroidales bacterium | reverse complement strand
TAATTGGTTATTGGTTGTATGGTTGGGCTGCTGGTTTGGTTAATAGTCATTGGTCCGTTGTTAGAAACCAATAACTATAAACCATTTACCAAACCAGTTGCTCAACCCATTGACTTAAAAAAAACAGTTGCCCAACCCATCAACTTTTTACCAGAATAGTTACTATTGCTTTATAAATCTTGAAGAAAAGACCTTCTCTGCTGATAACAGTTTTAAAAAGTATACTCCCGGTTTAAGGTCGCTTACATCAATACCGCTTTTTATTTCTGATCTGTCGGATTCCGAAATAATTTTTCCGGAAATATCAAGGATTAGTATTTTATAAAGCACATCTTCATTTATTCCTGAGATAAAAACAGTTTCAACAGCAGGCTGAGGATATGACATTACAACCATACCGGCCGGGTTGTTCAGAACGGATGTAGGCCCCCATATATCTATCACCCATTGTGGATTATCAACATACGGATTGCGGTTGTGCTGTATGGAATATACTGCGTTGTTGCGGGCAATTTCCTTTGCGCTGACCGGGTCGAGTTGATTCCATGCATACATCAGGTTTATCCCATAAGTCGTAAGGTTGTTTCCTGAAAACATATCAGCCGACCATCCTGATATCTCGTCCTTATAACGTGTGGCAATGTAAAAATATATTCTTGCAAAGTCACCTTTAAAGGAATCTATAGGTTCGAAAACAGTACCGGAATATCCGGAGAAAACATTTGGTCCGAGTTTAGAGCCATTCTGGGCTGTCCACGACGGAGAGTTAACTTCTCCAAAAGCATAATTACTCCGCCTGTTGTTTACATATCCGTCTGTAGGTACAACATGAAAAAGATCGGCATACATAGGATAATTATCGTTGAACCAGCTTGCAGGAAGTGAATGTTCACGGTTATAGCAATCGCCTTCGGAATTATAACTGCCGCAATTGTCGAAAAAATTAAATTCGTAAGGCGCTGTACCTCCGGGTATATCCGAATACATATCCCAGACCTTTCCGTTCGGTTTTGAATCAGTGGAAGTGTAGTAACTTAACAGATCATCGTAACTAAGCGTTAAATGTCCGTTTGTTATTATATTATGCAATGCCAGTCTGAGCGCTTCGCCATTAAGTCCCTGTGCTGCGTCATAATACCCTGCAGGTGGCTGGGCAGCGAGGCGGCAAAAAAACAAGAAAGCAGATAAAAGCAGGAAAAGACGCATATTTTCTTTTTACAAAAGTAAACAAAAAACCCCTTTATCTATAGAACGACAAAGGGGTTTTTATGAATATCAGTTTTTAGTAGACCAATACCACCTGGCCGGTAAATGGGTCAGAATATCCTTCGAGGAAAATAATATACTGGTAAGACCCTGTGGGAAGATTCTTTCCGTTATGTGCGCCGTTCCAGCGGTTCGACGGTTGTGAATATTCCATTCCCGTACCTTCAAAGAAGAAGATGCGTTTGCCCCAGCGTGTATAGATTTCAATTGTAACTTTGGGGAACGAGCCTACACCGAGAATCTCGAAGTCGTCGTTCTTACCGTCAGCATTGGGAGTAATAGCATTGGGGATTATCACAGGAATATCAATAAAGATTGTGTCAATTACATAGCAGCCGGCCAGATCGGTAACTGTAATATAATATGTACCGCTGTTAAGTCCGGAGATATCGGGCATCGTTGAACCTGTTGACCACAGATAACTATGACTGCCGGAGCCTCCTGAGGATTCGGTATTACCATAACCATAGTGGTCGGTTCCCATTCCATAAGTTACTGTAACAAATATTTCACCCGGCTGAGTGAGTGATGCGGTATGAGTCTGGGTA
>CAZEWB010000923.1:0-1815 GCA_964515655.1 uncultured Bacteroidales bacterium | reverse complement strand
TGTGTTGGGTGTGTTTGGGTTATGTTTGGAGGAATCTTACTATCTCAGGTTTATAGTAACGTGCACGGTAGTAATAGTTTCCAGTTTCAGAGTCGTATTCACGGCCGGTGAACATGTAGCAGTTGTTATACAAGCTTGTAGTTCGTAGTTCATTGTTCGGAGAAAGAATGGTCGGTTCGCCGAAGACGTCGTATTCGTAAGTTTCGACGATGTCCGCATCGTTGTCTGAGAGAGCAACAACAGAACCAAGTCCGTCAAAATGGTAATAATATTTCGTTTCCGTCTGACCACTGACAGAAATCATACAGAGCGGTTCGTCAATACCCGGGCCATAAATGAATTTATGCAGGAGTGTGTTGCTTCCGTTATATTCGGCAATCACCTGATTATTATCGTAACAATATTTTATTGTCTCACTGGAAGTTGTTTTCTTCACACGCCTGCCAGCAAAGTCATACCTACAATTTGCTGCCTGATTATCGCTTGTGTAACTTATTATACTCCAGTTTACAAATTCATTGCTTCAAACGCCAAGATTTAATTTTCGTTAGGGACAAGTAGGATATTATCTTATGATTTTTCATTTACGCCATTGGATTTTACGGTCTTCCATTCACCGGCACTGACATCAAACTTATATATTAAGCCTTCGTCTGTCTTAGCTTGTTTATTGTCGTAATGTACTTTTATCCACTGATCCTCTACATAAATTTCTGTCAGCTTCTTTTGGGTATCTGTTCTCAAATCAAATTGGCCATCACAATTAAAATCACGCCAAAACATCCTATTAGAGGAACCATAGGTAACTGCATCATCTTTTTTATAAAGAAAAACAAAATCTTTTTTTTCCTTAGGGGAAACCCTTGTGACACTTACCTCTTTCCATGTCTTGTCGTTAGGTTCTCGTGTAACATCAATCAAGAAACACCCATTAGCAAGACTCACAGGTTGAACGAACAGTACTTTTCCATTTTCTTGCTCACTGATTCTCCATTCTGAAATTATTTTTTCCGAATCCCTAATAAAACCGTAATGATGCATAGCAAAAGCAATTACTATAGGAGTGAAGAAACCTAAAACATACCATATTAATTGGCACTTGATTATCCTATTGCACCAAAGTATTAACCTTTCAGCTTTCATGGCCACCCGCCTTTTACGTTTTCGCCAGCATCTTTTTGCTTTTTATCTTATGCAATCTGCTCAATTACTAAAACTACTCACTAAAAGATTCGCTACATTTGTCCATTATTTTTTTGAGCTTAATCCAATTAGGGTCGCTTTCAAAATCGGGGTTTTTCAACTCTATCAATAACATCTGTTTGTGTGTAAGACACATTATCACACCTTTCCCGCCAGCCTCGCACCCACCCACTAATTCACCGCCAGGCACTATGTATTTAATCGCTTCCCATATTTTTTTCGCTGCCGCCTTTGCCCAATTCACAATATCTGACCATGACCATAAACCAAATGGGTCTGTCCTGTTAATGGGGTTATTACCACAATAGGTATATAAATTTAAACCATCACTGTAATATGCAGGGTCGGGATTTAAGAATCTGCCAATACTCGGCTTGTAATAACGTGCACGGTAGTAGTACAATCCCGTCTCGGAGTCATATTCTCTGCCTGTGAATAGGAATCTATTGCCTACAGAACTTGTCCCGCTTGGTGTGCCAAATACATCGTAGCTGTATTGCTCTGCAACATTCCCGCTATTATTTGAAAGAGCAACCACAGAACCAAGGCCATCGAAGTGATAGTAATACACTTTATTGTTATCCGTTACATCGATCATACAAATCGGTTCAT
>CAZEWB010000922.1:0-1817 GCA_964515655.1 uncultured Bacteroidales bacterium | reverse complement strand
TGTGTTGGGTGTGTTTGGGTTGGTGTGTCGAAAATCTGAACCAGATAACCGACACCGGCATAAAACTCTATTCGGTTGACGAGGAAAACCAGAAAATTGAAATTATAGGCGGGCTGGAAATTACAGAACAAAAGACTGAAGTTCTGATCTCGGCCCACCAAATAAACTTTGATGAGGAACTTAAAGAATTCATAAAGACCGATAAGTTCAAAAATGCATTATTCAAGCCTGCATACAGGGGTATTATCCTGATAGACATTGCCGGCTTTTCAAAAGGTAATACTCTATACCAGGCTGCTGTTCTCACAATTTTCAATCAGGTCATAAAACAGTCGCTTGATGCCTTAAAACAATTTTCGAACGGACCTATAGTTGAACAAATAATACCTACAGGAGATGGTTGTTACATTGTTTTTAATGAAGGAATAAATGAAAAATTCTTCAGAGCGATATTGACTATCAACTCCGAAATGAATACTATGCAAAACCGTATTCTCGAAAAATTCTCGAAAGACAATAAAAAATGCGACAAACTTCACATAAGGCTCGGATGCACCTTAAATGAAACTGATTTTTTTTATGACGCTGCCGGGAACAGGAATTGCTACGGAACAGGTATGAATGAAGCGGCAAGGATATTATCATACGGGCAAAATGAAGTAGAAACAAGATACCCCGGAACCAATACATTTGATTCTATCTTTTTTGACGAAACAATTTTTCCTCAGGCAAAACCCATTATCGACCTGCTGAAAAGAATTAAAAGAGATATTGAATTCATAGAACTCGGCGAAGTTGCCGACAAACACGGAATGACAAGAAAGATCTGGTGGGTAAAAAATCTGCCCCGGCATCTGGCCTTTAATTTGTTTTCGCAGGAGGAGTTGAAGGGGGGGTAGAAACTGAGGAGATCAAGACCGAGGTCAAGGTTAAGGTTGAGGTCAAGGTTGAGATTGAGATTGAGGTCGAAAGTTAGAATTTATTTAATCAATATGATTATACTAATGCCTAACAATACTTTAATAAGCCTCAAGAACCAAAATCCAAGCCTCAGGCCCCAAGGAAACCTACCTTGGAATTTGAAATTTGGGTTTTGGGATTTTGGTCTTAAAAGGTTATAGTTTTCTGTTCTATTGCGTAATCGTGTTTAGTACATCAACCCAAAATGCCAGAGTGGGATTGAGTTTCCGAAGCCATTTTTGCACAATACACTGTGCATTTTTAATATATTTTGCATAGTGGACTTATCATATTATTAATAAAACGAAAAGAATTCCTGGCAATATCCGAACTCATTATATTGAATATTTTTTAATAATGTACTCTATAAAACACAAAAAGCAGCCGAAGCTGCTTTTTATATTTAACAATTCTAAAGGTTTTATTTCTGTAATTCCATTTTAATCATGGCGTCTTCTTTTCCCTTAACATAAACTTCAAGCATGAATACTTTATCCAGAGTGTTAAATATCCTGGTTGTTCTGAACTGAAATGCTTCAGTACCTTTAATGTTTGTTATATCGAAAATACTGTGTTTTTCAATTTCTCCGGTTGAATCATTGATTTTGTAAGCAGTTAAATAACCACCTTTCCCTTCCATGTGTTTTTCGGGAACCTGATCGAGCGAAATATTAGCATTCTTAACATTATCAAGAAATAAAACATAATTGGCATTTGGTCCAACAATATAACGTATACCCATACTTCTCTTTCCCTGAAGTCCGAACTGCGTTTTTGGCAGCTTCTTCATCCACAGTATTTTTCCGTTTTTATCGAATTTTAACGCAATAACATTGGTATAATAATATATGGTCTGC
>CAZEWB010000921.1:0-1818 GCA_964515655.1 uncultured Bacteroidales bacterium | reverse complement strand
TGTGTTGGGTGTGTTTGGTGGTTTTTGTACAATATAATAACATAGTTAATGCTTGTTTTCTTTTTACTTTCCTGAAACGACTATAATCCATTATAAAGGTGAAAGCACAAAGAAAACAAGCATTAACTATGTTATTATATTTTACAAAGCAATGCTGATATTTGCCCGCAAACATTTCTCCTCACGATATGCGGCGTTCCTGAGTTTATTTATTCATATTGCTGTTTATTTCCGTGCATTCGGAGCTATCATGTACCGTGTTTTTGTATCGTTGTTTTACCCTTTACTCGATTTTGCCGCAATATATGGTGGTATACTTATCATAAAGGATATATGGGGAAAACGCATGTTCGGCTCCGAGGATTACTATCCTGATGTTTATGTCTATTATGTTCTTCCTGCTTATGTGTTCTTCTGGATATTCACCATTTATTTCCTGGGCGGATATGAAAAACCTGTAAGAATTGTGAATATCATCAAAGGTCTTTTATGGGGTCTTATTCCTATTCTTGTTTTTTATGCGCTTTTGCCTGAACATCTCAGGTATTCGCGCGCCATCCTTCTTTTTGGCTTTACCTGGTCGCTGATATTCCTGCCTTTATACCGCTTTATTTTCTCGCTTTCACAAATTCGTTTTTTTGCCCTGAACAAGAAAGGGGAGAGGAGAATTGTTATCGTAGCATCATACGAAGAGTTTAAAAGAGTTTCTGAGATGATACATGAAATATTGCCAAACCCTGTAATTCAAGGATACATTTCAACCGAAAATAATGGAAATAATCCTGAATTACTTGGCAATGCTTCTGACATAAATGATATTGTAAAAACAACCAGACCAGACGAAGTGATCTTCTGTTCGGCAGATATTCCTACTCAAAGTGTAATTGAAAAAATGCTTGTTCTGTCGTCAATGAACATTGATTTTAAAATTGCCAATCCCGACAGTATCGCTATAGTCGGAAGTAATTCTATAAATTCTGCAGGTGACCTTTATATAATTGAGAATAATTCTATTTCAAAACCAATTAACCGCAGGTTGAAACGAAGCCTTGATATATCGCTGTCGTTGTTATGCATTGTTTTTTTTGTACTGCTTGTATGCATTGTTAAAAAGCCATCAAAGTTCATTTCAAATATTTTTGCAGTCCTTTTCGGAGTTAAAACATGGATCGGATTCTACCCGGTGCACCAGGAAGAATTACCTCTTATCAGAAAGGCTGTTTTACCTCCGTATCATCTTTCAAGATTTGAGAATGTTCCAGGTAATATCGGAAAGATCAACATGACATACGCGAGAAATTATAAGATCACTAATGATATATATCTATTCGTAAATAATCTGAGGCATCTGGGACATAGTTTTTAATTTTTTTTGCACAGATTAATACTGTGTCGTTTCACTAAATTCAATTGAAAATCAATATTTACTTTTGGTTAATATAACATTTTAAGGTAATTTTGTAGAACAATTTGTTGTTCTTTAATTTTTTCAGTTATGTATAAAGAAAATTTTGTAGTTGATAGTTCGGGCAAGCGTATTGCCGTAATGCTTCCTATCAGAGAGTATGATAAAATACGGGAAGCGCTCGAAGAACTCGAAGATATCAAAGCTTATGATTCTGCTAAAGCAAAAGGAAGCGAGGTAATACCTTTTGAGCAGGCTGTAAGGGAAATTGAAAGCAAAAGAAAAAAATGAGGTACACTGTTCTAATTACCCGGATCGCTCAGAAGGAATTGGAGAAAATTCCGGTGAAGGATTACGATAGGATTAAGAAAAGTATATACAGCCTTGCCGATAATCCCCGCCCTTGGGGCTAT
>CAZEWB010000920.1:0-1825 GCA_964515655.1 uncultured Bacteroidales bacterium | reverse complement strand
TGTGTTGGGTGTGTTTGGGGGGGGGGTTCAAAAATTTCGATTCAGACTCCTGTCAAGAAGAAAATCCCAAAGGAAATTTTCGGTCCCTCCCCCTCAATATTTGTTGGTTGGCAAAATTATCCAAACGTATTCATCGGACCAATGACATCATTGGATGAATCAAGGGCAGATGTTCTTGACAATCCAGGAAAGTGGTATGGTGCGGATTTTTCAAAAATCATAGAGATGCGCTCTCTTCTGGTAAGGTCAAAAAGAAAGCAAGCGATAACAGAGAAAAACAGGTTCATACGCGATACGCAGGACATTGCCCTTTCAGTAAAGCCGGTGGACATAGAAACGGCATTCAAGAAGGAACCGACATACAATATCTCTTTCTCTGCAATCTCACAGCCAATGGGGCCTTCAGGAGAGATAGAAAAATTCAAGATTGTTGACAATCCAAGAATCCCAAAAAAAGTCGATACTGTTATTTCTGAAAAGATAAAGGCAAACGAGGCAGCATTCCAGTTATATGAAAAAAATTTCGATGTTTATTATCTTATCTTAGTTCTTTCTTCAGGGGCTCTTGGCATCGAAGAAAACAAAAAGCTCGTGCCTACAAGATGGTCGATAACTGCAGTGGATGACCTTATCGGAAAGGAGCTGATGAAAAAAGTGCGCGAATATGATGAAATTAATGAATTCATTGTTTACTCGAACGAATATCTCTTCAACCATTTTGAAATTCTTCTGATGCCCGGAAAATGGGAATTCGAGCAGTTCGAGGCATGGGCACCAAAGACATTATGGACCCAGGAGCTTTCCAAACCGGCGATTGTCGAAGAGCACGAACCTTTTGACGGCAGGACGAAATACGCGATGAAAGAGGGTGGCGGCTATTATGCAGGAAGAATTGCAGTAGTTGAAGCTCTTGAAAAGATGAAAAAACAAGCCAGAGCGATAATCTTCAGGGAAATTTCAGAAGGTACATAATGCCTGTCGGTGTTTGGGAAGTGAGAGAAAATGTCAGGAAAGCATTCACAAACAAACCGGAAAAATTTGCAAATTTGAAAGAAGCTTTGCAGCACATAAACTCAAAATTGACAATACCTATCAGGGAGTACATACAGCAGAGCGAAATACTGAAACAAAGGAGACTGAATGAATGGAGTTGATTTTTAACATTAATCCTAATTCTATTTGTGGGCAATGATGAATTATAAAAAGATAATCTCGATTACTGCAAGCATACTAATCGTTTTACTCTTACTGCCTTCTTACTATTACACATTTGGAAGATTCTTGAGTTTTTTCTTGACACCAGTTTATTACGAAGATGATACAACTCGCGAATTCGTAGAGATTACACGCGAAGTTTGTATAGAGGTCCACAATAATACGAAGTACATAAGTGAATGTGATAACGTCTATAACATGGGAGCAGTTTATCATGGCTATAGAAGCGATGCTCGAGAAAACATCTTCTATGGTTTTTTTATGTTGCTTTTTTTAAGTTTTATGCTTTTACTGTGCTTGTTCATAAACTCTAAAAAGTTCTTTAAATTCTTTCGCATAACAATAGCATTGCTCTTTTGTCTGTTCATACTAACAATAGCAATCCCTATGCCATTGTACTATCTTGGAATAAGACCAAATCCAAACGAACTTCCTGGAATTGAGCATATATACTTCGACGTTATCGATTTTATTAATCTTGTTTTTTTAGCAATATACTTGCTGTTTTTTTACTTGTTAACTAAAAAAAATTGGTACTCTTATCAATTAATCAGTTTCGGAACAGTTCTTTTCTTTTCATCTCTTCTATTCTGGCTAGTCTTTTTAGGTC
>CAZEWB010000919.1:0-1828 GCA_964515655.1 uncultured Bacteroidales bacterium | reverse complement strand
ACTCGAATATGCAGGCCAGGACAACCAGAAGCACCGTCCAGTAATGATCCACCGTGCACCTTTCGGTTCAATGGAACGTTTTGTCGCTGTCCTGATAGAACATACTGCCGGCAGATTCCCTCTGTGGCTCGCCCCCGATCATGCTGTTGTACTGCCTATCAGCGATAAATTCAACGATTATGCAAAAAATGTTTGCAGTTTCCTGAATAATTCCGATATTCGCACCTTCGTTGACGACAGGAATGAAAAGATTGGCAAAAAGATAAGGGACAACGAGTTGAAACGAATTCCTTATCTCTTAATTGTCGGCGATAAAGAATCGGGAACCGGTTCTGTGTCGGTGAGAAAGCAGGGTGAGGGCGATAAGGGCAGTATGACCCGTGAAGAATTTGTCACTTTTCTTCAGACCCAAATCAACGAAGAACTTAAGGAAAATAATGTTTAATAATAAAAAGATAGGAGGAAAAGGACTATAGCAGATTATCGACAGGGAGGCAGGTTCCAGAGAAAGGACGAACCTCAGTATGCAATTAATGAAAGAATAAGGGCCAAAACGGTCAGGCTTGTCGGCGACAATATTGATGAGCCGGGAATTTATCCGATCGAAAAGGCGCTTATGCTGGCTGAAGAACTGGAACTGGATCTGATAGAAATATCACCGGCAGCTCAGCCACCCGTATGTAAAATTGTGGACTATCAGAAGTTTCTATACCAGATGAAACGGAAGCAGAAAGAGATAAAGAATAAAACTGCAAAGGTCATCATAAAAGAGATCCGTTTCGGGCCGCAGACCGATGAACATGACTACCAGTTCAAACTGAAGCATGCCATCAACTTTCTGAAAGAAGGCGCAAAAGTAAAAGCATACGTGTTTTTCAGAGGTCGCTCGATCTTGTATACCGAACAGGGAATTGAGATCCTGAAAAGGTTCACAGTTGATCTTGAGGATTACGGTAAGATAGAGCAGGAACCAAAACTCGAAGGTAAAAGAATGCTGATGCTGATAGCCCCTGCACCTCATAAAAACAAATAACCAACGACTAAATATATCCACAATGCCAAAAATGAAGACAAAATCCGGCCAAAAAAAGGTTCGTTCTTACCGGCACCGGTAAAATCAAAAGGAAACATGCTTATAAAAGCCACATCCTCACTAAAAAGTCGAAGAAACGTAAAAGGAATCTAACTTACTTTACAGTTATCGACAAATCAAATGAGAACAATGTGAAACTTTTACTCGCAATGAAGTAAACAAAATGTTTAACCGGATGAATCAGCACTAAAGATTGTGTCGTAAGACATAACGCTGACCATCAAAAAAAAAGGAGGTTTTATGCCACGTTCAAAAAATTCAGTTGCTTCGAAAGCACGCAGAAAGAAAGTCTTAAAAGAGACAAAAGGTTATTTTCTCGGTCGTAAAAATGTTTTTACGGTTGCTAAGAATACCCTCGAAAAAGGTCTTACCTATGCATACCGCGACCGTAAGAAAAAGAAGATACTTTTCCGTCAGTTGTGGATACAGCGCATAAATGCAGCTGCACGTATAAACGGAATGTCCTACAGCGAATTCATGGGTGGAATTCATAAAAAAGGAATCATGCTTAACCGTAAGGCTCTGGCTGATCTTGCTATGAATAACCCCGAAGCTTTCAAGGCTGTAGTAGATCAAATAAAAAACTAATAAACTGTAAATTTTCTTAAAAGGGAGGCAGTCTGCTTCCCTTTTTCTATTTTTACACGTTATATCAATAATATGAAACATCAATTCATACTTTCAGAAATGCTATTGAATGTGGTGCGCTGTATTTTGCCACAGATTACACAGATT
>CAZEWB010000918.1:0-1833 GCA_964515655.1 uncultured Bacteroidales bacterium | reverse complement strand
AACCTTTTACCAAACCAGTTGCTCAACCCATTAACTATTGACTTTTCAAAAAACCGGTTGCTCAACCCATTAACTTTATACCCGAATATTTACAAATTTTTAGGTCTTACAAGTAATCATGTATTTGCCTGTTTCGCAAAAAAAACGTAGGTTTGAGGGCATTTTGCAATAACACATAACATGCTGTTTTCCCGGCTGCAACTGATATTTTTTGTTTTACTGTTTACTATAAGCAGTTATTGTTTTTCTCAAAAAGACAGTACCGGAACTGTCAACGCATGGATACTTGAAGAAAACGGTTCAACAGAGCAATTTGAAATTGACACCACCCTGTATGGCACATTTCAGTCATATCCCTGGTATTACACAAACGATCTGGCATGGAATGGCAATACATGGTCGCCGGTTTATCCCCTCTTTTTTGCTCCGCGATACAACGACGATGGAGAAACAAAAGACTGGCTTAAGTATTACCCCGCCTTCAACAACAACCTGTTCTTTAATGCCCGAAAACCTTTTTCACTTATCACATTCAACAACAATGCAAAAAAGCCGTTGCCCGAACAGAACCTTGAATTTCTTCACACTCAAAACGTAACCCGTTGGTTCAATATTGGACTTTCGGGCAACTTCGCTGCTTCCACAGGTAAATATCAGCATCAGGAAAACAGGCAGAACAACTTCCGTCTTTTCAGCAGTTTCACAAGCCCGGGGCATACAGGATATTTAAGTTTCAATTTCGGAAAAGCAGGCATTCAGGAAAACGGGGGAATATCTGATCTGTCGACGTATTCCGATTCTCTTCTTCCTCCGGAGAATATCCCCGTTAATCTCACTTTGGCAGCAAACACTGTCAAATACCGCACATTACTGGTAAAACAGGAACATATTATTGCAAAAGCAAAACAGGCTGATTCTACTAAGCAGTGCTATCCCTGGGCATTGTCTGCCGGCGCTTCCTTTACAATGGACAGGATGAGACACCTTTACACTGACGGTATCTCTGATTATTATTCCAATATCTACATCGACACTGCAATAACCGGCGATTCTTTGCAGATAAGCCGGTATGAATATTCTGCATATTTTAAAATGGACTTTTGCCGCAAATGGGGTGTTTATTCTGGTACGTTTTTCGAAAGAAGGGATTACGGAGTTCTCGAAAATCATTTCAGACATGATGCAACGGGTATTAAAAGTGGCGTATATCTTAACCTGTCGCATTTGAAAATAAATATAGATGCCACCCAGCATTTCAGCGGAAATGAAATCCAGAAACACTTTCATTCGAATATGGAATATTCTTTTTCGGAAGGTAAACCCGAACTTTCGCTCGAGGCTTTTTATATCGAAAATCATCCCCGTTTTTACGATATATATTACGTCTCAAATAATTTCTTCTGGAAAAACACATTTGAAGATATCATAGATGCCGGTCTTCGTTTTGGTGTTAAAGTTCCCGCTTTACGAGGTGGTTTAATTATTACAACACAGCAGATCACTAATGCAGTATACTATGACAGCCTTGCATATCCTGTTCAGAATCCGGCGGCTGTTATGTACACTTCGGCCAAAGCGTTCATAACCCTTAAAACTGAACATTTCAGATGGTCGCCTCATATTGTTTACCAAATCCTTTCTTCGGATCTTATGCCGGGAATTCCTTCATTTATTACCGTTCAGCATTTTTCGTACTACAACAGGATCTTTAAAGTTCTCGAAATCCAGGCAGGAACAGAGATCTTTTACACCACTGCTTTTTACGGACCTTCGTACATGCCTGCAACAATGGTTTATTATGTTCAAACCGACCAGCAAACCGGAGACTATCCT
>CAZEWB010000917.1:0-1833 GCA_964515655.1 uncultured Bacteroidales bacterium | reverse complement strand
TGTGTTGGGTGTGTTTGGGTTTTGGTTTACATAATAAGTTGAGGAGACCTTTCATTCTTTGTATATCCAGTATTTCGTTACAGAGTGGTGATCTTTCTATTTCGTTCAGCATTGCAAAGCCGGAATGACTGAACTTCACTACCCTGTGGCCAATATCAGCCGCCTGCCGTCCGCGATGGGTATTCCACAGAACTTCTGGCGGCATGCGGCCTTCAAAAGATCTGCGTAAAAGCATCCTGTCAGTTCCCCCTGAAACATAAATATGATCGGGAACTGAAAGACAATATTCCATCAGTCGTTTGTCGAAGGTGGGGTCGCGCATTTCGAGGTTGTTCCAGGCAGCCGATTGCGAGTGCAGAAACCCTATGATACTGCTACCGGGTTTAATGATTTTAAGTCGTGTTATAAGCGGCGACGTGGATTTAATAAACAACGGATCATGGCCGTCCTCTTTCATCTGTTCGGCTATTCTGTTTGCAAGAGCATATTCTTTTTTCATGGCCGAATACTGAAGAAAGGGCATGCTGCCTCTTTTTTTCCGCTGAATGGAGTTTCTGACAAAAAGTGGCAGATACAAAGGCAAAAGGACATTCCGCCAGCCATAATATGTAAAAAAGTCTCTTGCTTTGATCAGGTCTTTTTTCCTCGACAATAATTGCAGGAATCCCGGTGTCGGCCACGAAACCGTCGCATTACCGCCTTGTCCAGTCAGCATCGTTCCAATTTTCATTTCAGAAGCGATACGCTTTATTTCGCTTATCCAGTAAGTATTGGCTCCGGCATGAAATGGTTCATCGTGTATTTCGATTCCCTCACGAACAGCCTCGAAAGGATCAACGTTTTCTGCCGGAATGGGAAACCAGTCGGTATTCCCGTTAAAATCTGCTGTTGTTTTCGCAAGACGACCCTCATCACCAAAGCGGTTTTTCGAGATCAGTCCTTCAACACCGAAAACGGGAACAGAAGTAAAGGCTGAAAGCCGCTTCCCTTCTTTTTTCAGATGCATTGCGGCAAGGGTCACAACAGTACCGGAGTCAAGTCCTCCGCTTAACTGACTGCCGACAGGTTTATACGATCTCAGACGTACTTTTACCGCTCTTGAATATTCTTCGAAGAACTTCTCGTAATATTCTTTTTCGTTTGAAAATCGGATCGTTTCTGTGTTTTCGAGAAACCAGTACCTGGTTAGTTTTACCTCAGTCTTTTTATCAATCTCAAGGATATGGGCAGGAGGAAGTCTGAGAACATTCTCGTAAGCGCTTGTAAGTCCGTTCCCATGCCATGATGTTAAAACCTGAGCAACCCTTTTCATGTCGGGCTTTTGGGGAATATTTTTAAGGGCCAGAAGTGATTTTATACTTGTCGCAAATGCAAAAAAATCTTTTCCGCAATGATAATAAAGCGAAGAATAGCCATGATGGTCGCGAAGAATACAGAGTTTTTCTTTTTCAGTATCCCAGGCAACAACGACCCAGTCTCCTTCCAGATGGGTTACAATATCATTCCTGTATTTTTCCCAGCAGGCCGAAACAAGTTTTCCGTCCGAGACCTCATTATTTTCAGATATTCCTGTTTTGCGAAAAAGATCATCCCTGTTATCTATTCTTCCGTTAAAGAAAATAATGTCGTTGTTGCATGTTTTGTAGGGCTGAATCTCGTAAACTGATTCAGGAGTGTTGAAGCGATGTAGCAATCCAATAAGAATGTTGTTACCCGAAAAGTAAAAATGCGTGTCCCGGCCCCAATACATTGCCGGGTTGCTCATCTTATGTTTTACTTCTTTCAGATCAGTTGAAGACGTTGTAAAAAAACCCCCCAAACACACCCAACACA
>CAZEWB010000916.1:0-1834 GCA_964515655.1 uncultured Bacteroidales bacterium | reverse complement strand
GTAGCCGGTTTTTTCGAGTGAACCGTCAAGTATGGCGGTAATGATATTGCGTGTTGCCGTTATGTCAATTCTTTTTCCTGTTCCGTATGCACCTCCTATCCAGCCGGTATTGACAAGGTAGGCAACAGAATCATGCTGCTTCATTTTTTTTGCCAGTTCTGTTGCATAGACAGTAGGATGAAGAGGGAGAAAGGCAGCTCCGAAGGCTGCAGAAAAAGTAGGTGAAGGCTCCACAATGCCTCTCTCTGTGCCGGCAAGTTTGGCAGTATAACCGCTCAGGAAATAATACATTGCCTGTTCGGAAGTGAGTTTTGCGACAGGAGGAAGTACGCCGAAAGCATCAGCGGAAAGGAAAATGATCTTTTTAGGATGTGTGCCTTTTGAAACCGGGCGTACAATATTTTTAATATGATCGATGGGATAAGATACCCTCGTATTTTCTGTTTTTGATATATTGTCGTAATCCACTACTCCGGTCTTTTCGTCATAACATACATTTTCGAGCAGGGCATTACGGCGTATGGCATTATAGATGTCGGGTTCCTTTTCTTTGTTCAGGTTAACGCATTTGGCATAACAACCGCCTTCGAAGTTGAAGATCCCTTCATCGTCCCAGCCATGTTCATCATCACCGATAAGGAAGCGACCGGGATCGGCCGACAATGTTGTTTTACCTGTTCCCGACAGACCGAAAAATATGGCAGTATCACCATCCTTGCCCATGTTAGCAGAACAATGCATGGCAGCAATTCCTTTTAATGGAAGGAAATAGTTCATTGCAGTGAACATTCCCTTTTTGATTTCGCCACCATACCATGAACCGCCGACAACTGCCATTCTCTCCTTAAGGTTAAAGGCAACAAAAACATCGCTGTTAAGATTTTGTTCCTTCCACCTTGGGTTGACAGTCTTGCATGCATGAATAAGTACAAAGTCGGGCAGGAAGTCTTCAAGGTCAGCATCGGAAGGTTTAATGAACATGTTCTTTACAAAATGAGAGGCCCAAGCAACTTCAGTGATCACCCGCAACCTCATTCTTGTATTTTCATTGGTGCCGCAAAAAACATCATTTACATAAAGTCTTTTTCCTGAAAGCTGTTTCACTCCGGTTTCAAGAAGTTCTGCCCACACTTTTGGGTTTATCGGTTTGTTGTCAGAGCCTTTTCGGTTTTTATCGGCCCACCAGACCTTATTTGACGTTTCATCATCCATTACAAGATATTTGTCTTTGGGACTGCGGCCTGTAAATATCCCGGTATCAACTGTAACAGCACCTGAAGATGTAACGAAACCTTTCTCGTAGCCTTCGAGTTCAGGAGCAGTTTCATGCTCAAATAAAAGTTCAAATGAAGGATTATAAATGATCTCAGCCGGTTTGCTGATTCCGTATTTCGAAAGATCAGTCAATGTTTTCATATTGATTATTTAAAGTATTCAGATTTCAAATATAGAAACATTTATAGAAATATTAATGATAATACTTATATGTTATAGAAAAGGTTTGAAAAATTAGTTTGTGATACAACCCGATTCAATGCTGAACAATTTTGGGCGAAATTACATTTTGAGGTGCTGGCATATTATTTATCAACAATAATATCTTTTGATTAATAAAGCGGGGTTTCACCCCGAGCCCCGATTTACTTTTTTTCATTGCCAAAAAAAGTAAACAAAAAACGCTAGGTTCACCGATGCTTCCCCGCTCTCTGTCAGAATGCATAGAATACACGGAAAATTCCGACCGAAGGGAAGGATTCGATAAAATGAGATAACGGAAGTATCAAAAAACAATCAACTCATTTTAGCGCCCATTTTCCGATGTATTCTTGCATTC
>CAZEWB010000915.1:0-1839 GCA_964515655.1 uncultured Bacteroidales bacterium | reverse complement strand
TTTTGATAAGTTGAAGATATTCAGATTTTACAAATAAATTAGCTCATTATATGAATAATTGCAAGTACTTTTTTCTTAATTCAACGGCATTGAGAAGGATGTATTGTCACAATTGATGCAATGGGGTGTCAGAAAAAGATAGCAGAAGCTATTGTTGAAAAGGAAGCTGATTATATTTTGTCTCTTAAGGGGAATCAAAGCAAATTACATGATGACATAAAGTTGTATTTTCAGGAAATGATTTCTGGGAATTTTAAGGATTCGGCATACGACTACTATGAGAGTGTTGACGGCGGGCATGGTAAAATTGAGATACGGCGATATTGGACGACATCAGATATAGATTGGCTTCAGGGCAGAGAGAACTGGAAAAATCTGAATACAATTTGCATGGTTGAGCGCGAAAGGCAATTCGAAGAAAAGACAGAAAAAGAAAGAAGCTATTATATTGGCAGCATAGCAAATGATGCAAAGAAATTTGGCAATGCTGTTCGTAATCATTGGGGCATTGAAAATAGTCTTCATTGGGTATTAGATGTTTCGTTTCGAGAAGATGAGAGCAGAATCAGAACTGGAAACGCACCGGAAAACTTTGCTGTGCTCAGACATATTGCCTTGAATATGATCAAAAAAGAAGCAACGCCGAAAAAGAGCATAAAATCAAAACGACTCAGGGCTGGTTGGGATAATGATTATCTCATGAAAGTCCTGGCAGGATAAATTCTAAATGCGGTTACCCTGAGAAAATAGGGGTCTATATTTGACTTTAATGTTGATTATGATATGAGATAACAATGTCACGTCCACTGAGAATAGAATATCCAGGTGCATGGTATCATGTTATGAACCGAGGGCGGAGGTCTGAATCCATTTTTTCAGATAAGCAGGATTACGGTCTTTTTGTCGATCTTTTGATTGAAACAACAGAACTATGGAATGTCAATATTGCTGCCTATTGTATGATGACCAATCATTATCATATTCTTCTTCAGACTCCGGGGGGGAATATTTCAAGATGCATGAGACACTTAAACAGCCTCTACACACAAAGATACAACAGACGACATGAATATGACGGACAACTTTTTCGGGGACGATATAAGTCTGTTTTGGTTTCCGGTGACAGCCATCTGCTTCAGTTGGTAAGATATATACATAAAAACCCTGTTAAAGCCGGGATAGTAAAAAATCCTGAGGAATATCCCTGGAGTAGTTACAATGGGTATCTCTCTTTTGCCAAGAAATGGGATTGGCTGTATAAAGATTATATATTTGAAATGATTACGCCTAAAAAGCAGGGTCGGTTGAAGGATTTTATAGCATTTATGCAGGATGATGATTCTCCGGAAGTTATCCGGTTGTTTTCAAAAAAGAACCTTCCTTCTTTATTCGGACCGGAAAGCTTTATTTCTCTGATAAAAGAAAGATTTTATCTTAAAAAAGCCAGGTACGAGGTTCCGGAATCAAAGCACTTAGCGCCGGAGCCTGATGCAATAATCAGTATGGTTTGTGAGTATTACAACGTTGTCTTTGACGATTTATTGATTTCCCGGCGAGGTGTTTTTAATAAGCCACGAAATGTTGCAATCTACTTGTTGCGTCACATACGTGGAGATGATCTAAATAGTATCAAAGATGCATTCCACATAAACACATACAGCACAGTGAGCAGCATCGTCCAAAAAATTGCATGTATGACAAAAACAGACAGGAAGTTAGGGAAAGAGATCCAAATATTAAAAGAAAAAATAACTAAAGGTCAAATATAGACTTGACCCCCTATTGCCTCCCGGCCTTTTGCATCCGGTGCATTTGGTTGTTGTGTGCAGAACTTGTAGT
>CAZEWB010000914.1:0-1840 GCA_964515655.1 uncultured Bacteroidales bacterium | reverse complement strand
TGTGTTGGGTGTGTTTGGGGTTGTTTGTGAAGTATAGTTCTTCAGCCGGATGATTGAACTGACCGAATGAGGGGTAATTATCAATAATCCATTGCCTGAACCCATCCCAGTCGGTATAGAACCAGCCGACTTCCAGCAATAGATCCGAAACATTAAGCTGATTGCAATGCCCGTACAGAGGTGATCCCCATTCGTATCCGGCTAATGCAATGTATGTCCCGTTAACTGTAAAACTGTTGGCTTCTGATTTCAGGTCCCACCATTCCAGGATATCCACCTGTTCAACATGATCGGTAACAGCAAAAAAATCAAGATGAGCGCTGTCCCTTGCAAAAGCAAATGCAGTTGCAGGATCTCCTTCGCCGTCCGAATCTCCTGTATGGGAATGAAGGTTCCCGAAATATGCCTGATACGGAGTCTGAGAGAATAAACAAAAGGGGAGTGTTAGAAAAATGATCAGAAGGGATCTTATGGTATTATACATAGAAGACTGTTTTATTGACTATGAGAAAAAATCAATTCTTTACTATTTTATGATATGAAGGATTACCTGCATTATCAATAATATTCAAAATGTAAATACCATTTTTCAAATGTTCTATATCAAGAGATAAAATATCTGTTTGCCTGGATGTTTCCTGATAAACAATTTTTCCCTGCAGGTCAATAATGTTAATAGATATCCCGGTTTGAGCATTGTTATGTTCAATGTTCAGGAATTTGTCAACCGGCACAGGATATATTTTAATATCATTGTTAAGACTATTGTCTTTTATATGTGTGGCATAATATCCTATCAATTGAATATCGTCAACCCCTGCGGCTTCGCCGCCACCCATTAGTATTTTAATTTCAACTTTATTACTGATTATAGAATCAGGCACTGTTATATGAACCGAATCCCAGTTATTCAGGGTTGAAAATTCACTTTCAATGACAAATTCAGTGACAGGATTCCCTAATGTGACAGTTATTCCGTATGGTCCCCATCCAATAGTATCAGATATAAAGTATCTGCATTTGAATATTAAAGAATCGGCAGAGGAAAGATCCAGAGAATCTGTAATCATTGTTGCAGCATAATACCCGCCACATGGCGCTTCCGGGTTGACCCCAAGAAAATAGGTGGAATTCTGAGAATTCATAAAATCCACATGAGTGGAATTAAAATCCGTTGTATTCCCGCGCGAACCTTTGCTGCATGGGGAAGGTCCTTCGGGCAACTGGGTTTCGCCACCCCAGTTATTGAGAATACTTGTAACAGGCGATGTCTCAAAATCCTCCGAAAATAAAACAACCTGAGTTCTGCCAATCTGGATCTGAAAACAAAGTATGGCCAAAACAAAAATACCTGTCAGTTTGTGTTTCGTTGTAAAAAGTGTTTTCATAATATTCTGTTTAGTTGGGTTTCAATTTGCTCAATAAAACCAAAAATACAAAGAATTAATGAGATATCAAAAGAGAGCAAAAAGTAGCACAATTTATAACCTGTGGTTTGTCCCTCTCCTTTCCCGTGGTTTGTCCCTCCCCATTCCCCATTCCCGTGGTTTGTCCCCTGACAAACCACCCCTAACACAAACCACGAAAACAGGTCTGTCGGGGAACAGACCGGGAGTGGAGTGGGCAGAGAAGGACTTGGGAGAAAATTTTATGGAAACAATTTGACCAGATAGAATCCAAGAGAAATAATAACAATAAATGACACTACCCAGTAACATATTGCGATCAGAACAGACCTTAACAATAATGCCGGTTTCATTACTTTATCATCTCTTAATTTTATAAGTCCGGTCACAGAAATTATAAGAAACAATATTGCCGTATAAAAACCAGGCGATAC
>CAZEWB010000913.1:0-1841 GCA_964515655.1 uncultured Bacteroidales bacterium | reverse complement strand
AAACACAAAAAGAAATGAGAAAAAAGTATGACCCTTATTATTGGGCTGCATTTGTATTGATTGAGTAGATATATAACATATGAAAAAACTATTTTTTCTTTTAACATTTATCCTCTGTCTTTCCGGTGCTTTTGCACAGGATTATCACAAAATAGATTCTCTTAGGCAGATTCTGAAAACCTTGCCGGAATTGGACGGGACAGATGAAGACACAAACAGAATAAAAATTGTAATTGATCTTGGCATGCTGTATGAAAAGAAAAAACCGGACTCTTCGATACTGTTGTACAATTCTGTTGCAGATACCGGTTTTAGTGCAGAAAATATCAGATTACATCCTAAAAAAGCAGGTTTAAATGCAACTGCTTTAAGGTATATGGGAATTGTTTGTTATCATAAAGGTAACTTTTCCGATGCCTGTTTTTATTATAATAAATCAATGAGAATTTCCGAGGAACTGGAAGATTTGCGGGGAATATCATCTTGTTTGACTAATCTTGGTGTTGCTGCAAGCAATCAGGGAAATTACAGGGAAGCAAATGACTATTACAAACGTTCACTGAAGATCAAAGAACAAGAAGGTGATAAAAGCGGGATATCATATTGTCTGGTCAACCTTGGTGTTGTTGAATGGAATCAGGGACACTACCCCGAAGCGATCTCATACTATGAGGAATCACTGTTAATAAACGAGGAATTAGGCGACAATTGGGGAATATCGTATTGTTTAAATAATCTGGGCATAGTTTCAAGAAATCTTGGAAATTATAAAGAAGCCATTTCATTTTACAACAGGTCTCTCAAATTGTTTGAAGAAATCAATGATATCAAAGGTATTTCAAATTGCCTGATGAATCTTGGTATTGTTGCCAGAAATCAGGGTAATTATAAAGATGCAAAATCATACTACGAGAGATCCCTTATTTTAAAGGAACAATCCGGTGACAAAAGAGGAATTTCCAACTGTCTGAATAATCTTGGTATAGTTGAACACTATCAGAGAAATTATTCTGAAGCAATTTCATTCTACAATCAATCACTGAAAATCAGCGAAGAACTTGGAGATAAATCCGGAATTTCTCTTGCTTTGATTAATCTTGGGGTTATGGAGAGCAGTATGGGCAATTATGAAAGGGCTGTTTCATATTATGAGAAGTCGATCCGGTTAAAGGAAGAATTAGGTAGTATCAGCAGCCTGGCAAAGTATTATCCTGCACTGGCGAGAGCCTACCTGAAAATCAACAAGCCCGAACAGGCTTTTCCTTTGTTTTTGAAATCTGAAGATCTGACGTTCAGGATACTCCAGGATAATTTTGCAACTATGAGTGAACAAGAAAAAGAATTATTTCTTGAACAGACAAAAGGAGTATTTAATGACATACATTTTTCAAACATCGAATATAATAATCCACATGAAAATCTTTCCGGAATTTGTTACAACAACGAACTGATTATAAAAGGGCTTCTGCTTAAAAGCACTCAGCAGATTCTTGATATTGTTTACAATAGTCCTGATGCTGAAATTAAAAAGTTGTATTTTTCTCTAAAATATCTGCGCAATAATATTTCAGTAATGCAGACAGCAATGATCAGCAACCGGGATAGTATAATTGCTGACCTGGAGGCTAAAGCTAACGAACAGGAACGCAAACTTGTTAAAATGTCTTCCGGATTTGCAGATATACAACAACTCTTTGAATATAAATGGGAAGATGTTCAAAAGAACCTCAAACCCGGTGAAGCTGCAATTGAATTTGTAAGTTTTACACGGGGCGACAGAAATGACACCATAGTTTATGCTGCCTTACTGATGACACCAACAACCAAACACACCCAACACA
>CAZEWB010000912.1:0-1841 GCA_964515655.1 uncultured Bacteroidales bacterium | reverse complement strand
TGTGTTGGGTGTGTTTGGGTTTTGGGGGTACATGTGGTTTGGGCGGGGTGCAAAAAGCATCGCATCTTGCAGATGCAATGCTTTTGCAGGGGGGCGGGGGAGCAACGGATATACCGAATCCTATACATAAAGCCGAAGTGCCGGAAGACTTAAGTCGGCAGTCTCCAGTCGGCAATTGGCAGTAGGCAATGCCCACCGCCCATACCCAACTTCACTTCCGACTTCTGACATCCGGCTTCAGACACCTTTGAAGTAAGTATCCTAAAAAATCTCGCGAAGCGAATATCAGCGTAGCGATTAGCGAAGCGAATATCAATTGTATATCACGAAGTGAATATCAGCGAAGCGAGTATCTTTAAAATTCTATTCACTAATAATCCTAACCTCGGTTCTCCTGTTCTTCTTCTTTCCTTCTTCGGTGATGTTTTCGGCAACGGGTTCGGTTTCACCATAGCCTTTTGCTGTAAGGCGTTTTGAGGAAATGCCTTTTGAGATGAGATATTTTACAACTGAGTTTGCACGTTCCTGCGAAAGTTTCATGTTGGTAGCATCATCGCCGTCGCAGTCGGTGTGGCCTGCTATTTCTATTACCATCTTGGGTTTGGCTTTAAGGAGTTCGGCCAGATCGTTAAGGGCTTTAAATGATTCAGGTTTAAGTGTAGCCTTTGCGTAATCGAAATAGACATCTTCGAGAATGTAGATCTTTTCGGGTTCGTATTTTATCAGCAGGTCGTATGTGAACATGCCCGGCTCCGCAGGGATCTCAACCTTGGTGTAATCGACCTGATCGACAAAATCCTTGTAAGAAACATCGTATGAATCGCCTTCGGGAAGCAGTACCTGGCCTTTGCCGTCCTGACCTGTAGTTATCTTATATTGTATCCCTGATTTTACTCCTGTAAAAATGAGTGTTTCGTTAGGATGTGGCTTATCGGCAAAGTCGGTGATGAGCAGGTTCATGAGCGACTGGGTTTCGGTGGGCTTCAGTTGGGAGAATGCCTGTGTAATGGTTAAGCCCAGTAAGATCAAAAGGAAAATTCTCATAGAATGAATTTAATGTAAAAATACAAAAATTAAACCAAACATAAATTAAGAATGCTAAATGCTAAGTTTTCAATAACCATATGTTATACACTTCGAATTACGAAAAAGAACATACGAAATTACGAAATACGAATCTCTGAATTCGAAATCAAAACAGTAGTACCTATTCGTAATTCGTATATTCGTAGAAAATTCGTAATTCGATCAGATATACCCGCGTACTCATATTAAGGACCTAAGTTTTTAACACGAAAGCCCTGATAATTGACATAACAAATCGCAAACCATCCTTCGGGAAACCGGGAAGCGTTACAGGGAAAAATGAGAATTTTTAATAAAATATTTGTAGTAACTTTATTGCCTGAAAACTAAGAAATGAAGAGTATTAACAGAACGGCGTCAATATTTATTCTGATGTTTCTTGTTCAGTCCTGCTTTTTTCCGGCCAATGCCACTGAATTCGATTCATTGATAGATCTGTCGATAAAGTACAGGCAAAGCGACTGGTCACAATCTCAAAGTTATGCTGAAGAGGCGTACAAGATAGCACAGGCAAGCGGTTCACGTACCGATCTGGCAATGGCCTGCAATGAACTTGGGGTATTGTTCTATCAGAAGGGAGAATATGTTACTGCTATATCGTGGTATAAAACTGCTTTGTCTATTGACATGGAACTTGGTAACAGGAAAGGCATGGCTATGCGCCTTAATAATATAGGTCAGGCAAATTCTGCTATGGGAAATTTTGCCGAGGCTGAGCGTTTTTTCAGGCTTGCCCTTGAGTCCGACAAGGCATT
>CAZEWB010000911.1:0-1842 GCA_964515655.1 uncultured Bacteroidales bacterium | reverse complement strand
AAAAATCCCGAACAAAAATGATACTTGTACATTGTTCGTTGTTTGTTTGACATTGTTCATTAAAGTGATGACGATAAAATTATTTGCTTTTCATGCAGGCAACTGTAAGGCATGAGTGCACGGGCATTACAGCAACTGTCATTCCTTCGGAAAAGTAACCTTTATGTGTGTCGGGAATATTTACTACAGCATGCTCCTGCGAAAGTGAATTTATATAACATCCCGGAATATAGTCGGGTTTTCCGTTTCCGATCACCAGCCCAATCTGACCGTACACTTGTCTTTTGTCGACAATTATTGAATCTTTTGAAAGATGTACCGCTCCGCAATATAAAACTGCCTTGCTCTCATTTTCATACACAGCAGCAACGGGACACAGGACGGCAACAGCAACTTTATCGGAACTACAGGAACCAATGTGTATCTGCATAAGATCGTAAAATGCAAAGTTCCCGGGACGGATATCATCTACACCGGAAAAGTTTTCGATTATGCTGCACGACGGAGTGTCGCCGACTGAAATAATGCTGCCGGGATATTTCTGTTTAAAGGGAATAAGTTTTTCAAGACTGGTTTTCCAGATATTTATTACTTCGTCCTTGTTGCCGGCAGAGTATGTGTTTCCAAAGTGAGAAAGGAAACCCCGAAAATTCAGGTGGGGATTTTTAAGAATAAGTTCAAGACAGTTTTCAACAGATTCCGGGTCCTCTGCTTTTATTCCCGAACGCGGATAGCCGGCATCGATCTCTATAAAAATTCCGGCAGGTCGGGTTATTAAATATGAAGCGAAAGCTGCAGACTTTACCGATGAAACGATGATGTTCAGTTTTATTTTGGCTGCAAGATCGTTAACGATGTTCGCTTCGTTTGAATTAAAAGGGAAAGCAATTGTGATGTCATTCCAACCGTCGTTTGCGAAATACTGTGCCATTGCAACAGAAGAAACGGTGATGCTTTCAACGCCTTCATCCCTGTACCAGCGGCCAACGGTTAAGGATTGATGTGTTTTGAAATGCGGCCTGAATCTTACACCGGATGCCTTTGTTTTTGCAGCCATTGCCCGGATATTCTGCCTGCAGACATCCTCAAAAACAACAAGGGTAGGCTTTTCAACCTTATTTAACGCGGACATATTTTTTTCGTGGAAGTAAAACTGAAGTGTCGTTTAAATATTTCAGCAGGTATTTCTTTAATGCAGAAGTTTTGCTGAACTGCTTGTCTAACTTGCTCTTCTGAAAAGCGCAATACCATAATGTATCACTTTCAAGGTTATACATATATATAAGGTATTCAGACTTATCTACTCCGGAAAGAGTACGAACGCTAACAATGTTCTTCCCTCCGAGTTTGCATGTTGTGGCTTCATAAATTCCCGGAAGAGATGTTGGTTTCAGACTGTCCTTTTTCAGCATTGAAAGAATATAACGGTTGTCGTCGAACCGAACAACATAAAGGTAATGGGGATCCAGGCCCGAAAGACTGGTGTCGTTTTCGTTTACAAGGCCGGTATAATTCCAGCATCCTATATAGTTTGTGTCGATCTTCGATTCTTTCAGTTTACCTGCAGGAACGGGCGAGGAATATTCATCACATCCGGTTATTAATGCAGAAAGAACTAAAGCGGTAAAAAGTGAAAACAGATTCTTCATTTATTCAACTCATGTTATGTTAATAAATTCTTGTGTGAAAAAAGTTCCAAGTTCCAAGCCCCAAATTCCAAGTTCCAAGCCCCAAATTTCAAGTCCCAAA
Source organism: uncultured Bacteroidales bacterium (assembly GCA_964515655.1). GTDB lineage: Bacteria > Bacteroidota > Bacteroidia > Bacteroidales > GWA2-32-17. The sequence continues at coordinate 93 of CAZEWB010000911.1, read as the reverse complement.
TTCCAAGGGAACCGTTCCTTGGGTCTTGGAATTTGGGTCTTGGATCTTGGGGCTTATTCACTGTCTTTTTGCGTATCATCAGTTATTCAAGTA
>CAZEWB010000910.1:1559-1845 GCA_964515655.1 uncultured Bacteroidales bacterium | reverse complement strand
AATTCTTTTGATGATTTTTTATCGCTCCTACTTCCCAGAGGAACCATTATATAAACACTTCCGGGGATATCGGTAAAGAAATTATATCCTGCCGAATAATAGTCGTCCCAAGTCGTTGCAGGGACATAGTCTGTATTGGTTAACTCGTCTACTGTTGTAGGTGAAGAAATGCAGCCCGTAAGGATTACGGAAAGAATTACGAAGTATTTCATGTTTTTTATTTCAAATGGAAGGTAATGTTCAACACCTCTTAAATTGATTAGGGATATTTAACAGTAGTTTTGAG
>CAZEWB010000910.1:0-1549 GCA_964515655.1 uncultured Bacteroidales bacterium | reverse complement strand
TGTGTTGGGTGTGTTTGGGGGGGTTGTTCTTAATCTATAAACAATACTGTATTTGTCATTCTGAGCGATAGCGAAGAATCTAATGACAATGACTTTAGATCCTTCATTTCATTCAGGATGACAAAAAGGTGGGTTTTGAAACTGTTACAAAGATTTATTTTTTCTTATTTTAGCTGAAAATTAAGGCTATGTTTTCAAAGAAAGATATTGAGCAATTGAAAAAGAAGGGTATTGCACCTTCGGAAGTTGAAAAGCAGATCTCCTTTTTCCTGAACGGTTTTCCCTTTCTGCAGCTCGACAGGCCTGCAACTGTCAACGATGGTATAATACAGCTTAACGAAGCGGAAGCGGATAAATGGGCTGCATTTTACGATACAGAAGGTTTTGGTATTACAATCACTAAATTTGTTCCTGCTTCGGGCGCTGCCACACGTATGTTCAAGGACCTGTATGAATTTATTGAGGAACCTGAATGTGAAAGTCTGACTGATCTGTTAAGTAAATACCCGACGGTTGCAGAAGTTATTGAAAAGAAGAGTGAGTTTGCATTTTATCCTGAACTTAAAAAGAAGTATCCGAAATGTGAATCGGTGTCTACTGTTCAGGAGACAAAGGGATTTATTAGAATGATAATTTCTGAAAAAGGGTTGAATTACGGATGTCTGCCAAAGGGTCTGCTTGCTTTTCATTCTTATCATGATGGCTTCCGCACTTCTTTCGAAGAACACCTTTCAGAGGGCGCACTGTATGCAAAAAGGGACACAGGATTGTCGCATACACATTTTACAGTTACCCCTGAACATAAGGACCAGTTTAAGAAATTGTTGAAGTCGGTTGAAAAAAAGTTTGAGAAACTTTATGATTCAATGTTTGACATTACATTTTCAGAACAGTCGCCATCTACCGACACCGTTGCGGTTGATATGGATAACAATCCGTTCCGTGACAACAGCGGCAGCATGGTCTTCAGGCCGGCAGGGCATGGCGCTCTGTTGCATAACCTGAATCAGTTGAAATCCGAAGTGATCTTTATCAAGAATATTGATAATGTTGTGCCGGATATTATTAAGGGCGAAACAATCCGTTATAAAAAAGCTATTGCCGGTATTCTTATTGACAATGCATATACCATTCATGATTTTCTGGATAAGATAGATGATGGCAAATACAATTCAGGATTACTTTCTGAAATAAAAGATTTTTACAGAATGAACTTCTTTGTCGAGATTCCTGACGGCATTTCGAAGGACAATATTTACTCAATTCTGAACAGACCTGTCAGGGTTTGCGGTATGGTAAGGAATCAGGGAGAGCCCGGAGGCGGACCTTTCTGGGTAAAGGGAGCGAATGGTAAGTCGAGCCTGCAGATAGTCGAATCTTCGCAGGTAGGGAAGGGTAATGCAATATTCAGAAATTCAACACATTTCAATCCGGTAGACCTTGTTTGTTACGTTTATGACCATCGTGGTAGAAAATACGATCTACCGGATTGAAATGTGTTGAATTTCTGAATATTGCATTACCCACCAACCCAAACACACCCAACACA
>CAZEWB010000909.1:789-1846 GCA_964515655.1 uncultured Bacteroidales bacterium | reverse complement strand
AACCTCTTCCCGGCAAGTTCTTCCTTTGAAGCGAAAAACGATTCAACTTCAGCAATTATTCTTTCCGGCTCCGCCATTCTTCCCTTGCCTGTGAGACCGCTTGCCAGCTCGCCTTCGTCAGGTTCAACAAAAGTATGGCCCAGGGATTTTAACTTGTTGATGTTTTCCTGCGTGGCAGGCTGTGCGTACATATCACAGTCCATCGCAGGGGCTAACATTACCGGACAGCGCACAGAAAGATATGTTGTAAGAAGAAGATTGTCGCATATTCCGTTTGTCATTTTGGCAATGGTGTTCGCCGTTGCCGGCGCTATAAGGAAAAGGTCGGCCCACACCCCGAGATCAACATGACTGTTCCAGGCGCCGTCGTCGTGACTGAACATATCACATAACACGGTATTCTTCGAAAGTGTGGCAAGGGTGACCGGAGTAATGAATTCCTTTCCGGTCGGGGTCATAATGATCTTGACCTGTGCGCCGACTTTAACCAGCAATCTTGTAAGGTAAGCAGCTTTATAGGCGGCAATACTGCCGGTAATGCCAAGTATTATATGCTTGTCCTTAAGCATTTACTGTGCTGTTCCGACTTCGGGATAGCGGTAAAACAGTTTGGTCTCGATGTATTCTTCAAGGGCGATAGAAGTGGGCTTGGGCAGCTTTTCGTAAAATTTGGAGATCTCTATCTGCTCGCGGTTCTCATGAATTTCTTCAAGATTATCGGTGTAAGATGCAAATTCCTCGAGCTTCTTGTTCAGTTCATTTTTCATCTCAAGGCTTATGCGGTTTGCACGTTTCGAGACGATCATAACTGTTTCGTATATGTTGCCGGTCGGTTTTTCAATTTCCCTGACGTCGCGCGTAAGAGTATTTGACGGAGCAATCACTTTTTGAAATCCATATTATCCGTTTTTGGTTATTTTATTTGTTGCTGTTTCGAAGATCTTTTTTGCCTCTTTCATGTACTCTGTCGAAGGGTACTCGGCAATCAGCGCGTAGTATTCGTTAATACAGTTCTGAAAGCGTTCGGTCTGCCGTATAACAATACTCTTTTCGGCAT
>CAZEWB010000909.1:0-779 GCA_964515655.1 uncultured Bacteroidales bacterium | reverse complement strand
TGTGTTGGGTGTGTTTGGTGTTGGTTTTGCCCTCTTTTCGGCATAAAGGTACCAGCTTTTAAGAAGGTAAAAACGTACAGATTCGCGGTAAGGCGAATCGGGAAATTCATCAAGATTGTTTTTGAAAGCCACTGTTGCAGCTTTATATTCGCCGATCTTGTAATAGAGATTTGCGGCTTCGTATGACTTTGTTTCGAGCCTGTTGCGCAATTTTTTGATTATCCTGTTACATTCTTCAAGCCTGGCGCTCTTGGGATATTTGTTTACAAAAGCCTGCATTTCGTCAATTGCCTGTACGGTGTAAGTCTGGTCGAGGCTTGGCTCAGGAGAAAGCATTGCAGAACAGTATGCCGCCATATACTCGCACTCTTCGGCATGTTCGTTGAAAGGAAAGCGAAAGGCGAAAGCTTTGAAATAGTGACCTGCAAGGACCTGACTACCCTGATTGTAATAGCAGTATGCCAGGTAATACTGTATCTTCTGGCCTTTTTCGGATATTTTGTAGATATTCTCGATATCTTCGAACAGGCTTCCGGCCCTGTAATAGTCCTCTTTCTCGTAATAGGCAACAGCAGCGTCGTACTTCAGATTGTAATCGGAACTTTTTAGAGTTCTCTGAAATTTACTGCACGACAAAAAAATGCCTGCCGACAACAAAATGATAAAAATATGCAGAAATGCACTTCTCATTATGCCTGTATATGGGTTGACCCGTTGTATCAATTCAGAATATTAAGAACAAATATTAACGAAACAACAAACCAAACACACCCAACACA
>CAZEWB010000908.1:0-1851 GCA_964515655.1 uncultured Bacteroidales bacterium | reverse complement strand
GTCCCATATTCCAAGGGAGCCGTCCCTTGGGGCTTGGGTCTTGGATCTTGGATATTGGGGTTTATTCATTGTCTTTTCGCGTATCATCAGTTAGTTATAATAGAATGGGTCGGGCTCCCGTTTGTATATCGGTACTATCCACCCGACCTTTATTCCGTAAAGGTAGTCCCTGCGTTTCTGCAGATCGGGACCCATAAGGTTAAAGTCATAACTGCGGCGGCTTTGCGTAAATGCCTGATAAAATTCAACCCCGGCATAAAAGTTCACCAACTGCTGTTTTCCGAAATATACAAAACCTACAAATTCGCTTACTGCAAGCCCATTTGTAAGTTTGTCATATCCTTTCCTGTAATCTTTATTTATCTGTGGCGCATTATTCCCGTCATTATCTATCCGTATCTTGTGCTGAAGCAGCCCGCCGCCAGCAGAAAACATTATTCCGCTGTTTGGGTTATCCTTAAATACAGGTAAAATATATCCTACCCGCCCGCCGACAAAAAAGCCGCGCTCGGATGTGACCACTTTTGCATATTCGCCATACTCATTTATTATATATCCATCGGACTCATCTGTCCTGGTTGTAGTTATGCTATCAAATATCGAAGCTGCATCATTTTTAAGAACAGAACCAAAAATAAAATTGCTGTTTATCTCGAAATAAAAGTTGCTTTTATGTTTATACATGAATGATCCGCCGATATTGGAATTTCCGCCAAACCGGTTTGCCAGATCGCCACCCGGAACCTGATACATGTACGAAGCAGAAAACATGGGGAAAGATTTTGCTTCAGGTTTTTTCTCCTGGGCGAAACACGGTAATACTGCCGTCATTATAGCTATTACAGATAAAATTATCCTTCCGGACAGAGAAAAAACAGGAAATCGTAAAAGCCCCATCAAATTATTTCTTTATTTTAATACAAACGTAATGAGAAACGTAAAACCATGCAAAATATTTTTTATCATTCAATTATCCAGCCTTCCCCGAAAGATGGCACACGGATCGTTTTCCTTGAAACCGAATATCCGGCAAATATCCCATAACCTTCGGTTATATTTGAATAAACAACAACAGGTTCGCTGAACGGAGAATCGCCGGTGTACATCTGGGCCTGAGAAGTAACAAAGTACATATAGGCGTCATAGGAAAGGGAAAAAAATTCAATGGTCAGATCAAGAGAATCATTTTCGGAATAAAATCTATTCTTATCTGTTTCAATTCTCAGCGTTTTGTTTTTCCCTTCAAAGAGGTCATCTGGGAAAAGAAGGCGTCCCATGAAATCGGATGTAATGGAAAGATCGGATGAAAAAACCCATAAGTCGGGTTTTTCACCATAAACCCCCTCACGGGTCAGCCCGATCATGTAATAATTTTTCTCGCCGGGATTATCTGCAAATTTAACATCGAGCCTGAAATTGGTCATGTTATCGAAAACATACGTCCCGGTATCCACTCCGGATATCACCGAAGGAACGGGGATCGTTGTTTGTGAATTGATAGTCACTCCGTCTGCAACAATTTGCACTTTATAACTTCCGGGGTTCATAATTGTCTGCATTGACTGGTATGCCCCGGTGTTCAAATATTCAGAAAGGGTATCCGACTGATTATTATTATCCGTAAAAATTACAAGTGCATTATTTATTACGTCAAACTGGTAGGAATTATCAAGTATATGCCTGCTGCGGTGCAGTATAAGCTCCACCCGGCTGCTGTCGCCGATCAGACAATTTACCACAGGTTTACGGCCATTGTCGGGAATGTTCATGTCAATTATCTTTTCGCAAGAGATCGAAAACATAATTGACTTTAACATTCCCGACAAACACCACCCAAACACACCCAACACA
>CAZEWB010000907.1:0-1853 GCA_964515655.1 uncultured Bacteroidales bacterium | reverse complement strand
CAAATTGATTTTCATACAATGAACATTTATCTGGTAAACAAACGAGCAATCAAAATTTGTAATTGAATATGGAACTTTATTTACTCATAATAGTAGCAGTATTAATTGTTGTACTTATTTTCATTACTCTTTTCAAAAAAGTTAAAAATCAGGATACAGGAAATGAGTCGCTGCACAATGAATTAATCAGAATTGATGGAATTATAAGAGATGAATTCAGCCGTAACCGCGAGGAATCATCAAAACTGCAGAAGGACAGCAGGAGCGAACTTTCAGAATCCCTTTCAAAATTCAGTGAGGCGCTGGCAACATCCAATAAAGAACTCCGGGAAGAACTTTCCAAATCACTGAAATCCTTTGAGGATAGCTTTTCAAAATCTGTTAAGGACTTCAACGATCTGCAGAAACAGAAATTCGATGAACTTAACCTTCGTCAGTCGGAGCAAAAAACGGGAATGGAGATCCAACTCGAAAAAATACGTTCATCAGTCGAGACCAGTATTGATAAGATTCGCGAAGAGAACACAAAGAAACTCGACGAGATGCGCGCCACTGTTGACGAAAAGTTACATGCCACTCTGGAAAAACGTCTTTCGGAATCCTTTAAAATGGTAAGCGAACGCCTTGAACAGGTACCCAAAGGTCTTGGAGAAATGCAGACGTTGGCCTCGGATGTCGGAGACCTGAAAAAAGTTCTGACAAATGTAAAACAGCGTGGTGTGTTAGGTGAAATTCAGTTAGGCGCTATCCTCGAAAACATATTGTCGCCCGGTCAATATTCAAAGAATGTAAAAACAAAAAAGGACACAACCGAGCACGTGGAATACGCCATCATCCTTCCCGGAAAAGATGACAGCGGAAATCCCGTTTACCTTCCGGTCGACTCAAAATTCCCTATGGAAGATTACCTGCGACTTGTAGAAGCATACGAGCATGCAAATGCAGCAGATATAAAAAGTTCAACTTCACAGTTGCAGAATTCCATTAAAAAAAGTGCAAAAGAAATACACGACAAATATATCGACCCGCCGCAAACGACCGATTTCGGTATACTCTTTTTACCTGTCGAGGGACTTTATGCAGAAGTTGTAAGGCAGCCGGGACTTATTGAGGATCTCAGCCGTAATTTCAAAATAATCATTGCCGGGCCAACTACCCTGGCGGCGCTTCTGAACAGTCTGCAAATGGGATTCAGGACACTTGCAATAGAAAAACGCAGCAGCGAAGTATGGAAAGTCCTGCAGGCAGTAAAGACCGAATTCGGCAACTTCGAAAAAGTGCTGATAAGCGCCAAACAGAAGATCGATAAAGCAGGCGAAGACATTGATAAACTTGTGGGAACACGTTCACATAAAATCCAGGTCAGGCTGCGCGGTATTACCGAATTGCCGGAAGACGAGGCAAGAAAAGTCATAGGGGAATTACCTGAAGAAGAAACGACTGAGCCGGAAGAACAGACTTAGTTTTGCCACAGATTACACAGATTGATCAGGGATCATAATGAATAATACCAACATCTTTTAATTAATATCCTAATAGCATTAAACTTTTATGTGTTATTTAAAGTGTGGGAAGCACGAAGTTGGAAGCACGAAGTCGCATGTGTCGTGGGTGGTGAGCATGGATATTAAACCCATTAACTTGGCACAGCCCCTCTCAACTTCGCGCTTCGTGCTCCTGACTTCCCACACTTATAATAAAAGCATAGTTTTATGTTGGACAATAAATAAATCAAATTACTATAACCTATCTTTTTTCTGTGTAAATCTGCGAAATCTGTGGCTAAACCTTACTCTTCTTTGTCGAGCATTTCGCAGATTTACACAAAAAAAACACCAAACACACCCAACACA
>CAZEWB010000906.1:0-1857 GCA_964515655.1 uncultured Bacteroidales bacterium | reverse complement strand
CTGCAGGATCGTTTTTCTTATCTCTCCTGCCGAAACACCGGCGCCTGTGTTCAGACTGCTGATAGCTTTAAGTGTCTGGATCTCTCCTTTTGCCATCAGCCAGAGCGCAAACTGGTTCCTTTCGTGATGGTATAGCAGACTGTCGTCGGGAACTGTGTGAATGAGTTTTTCGAAATCCTTCAGGTTCTGTGCTTCTGCGATCTTTACACCACTGCCGTTACGGAATATAAACTGATTAAAGCCTATATGGAAAGTGATAAAACTGCGGATGTCCTGCAAATAAGTTTCCGAAAATTTATTGATGAACTGTGCTTTGATCTCATATGCCCTTGCATGGTTGCGCTGATCGCCCGACTGGATCAGTACCGGGATGTTAAGTCTGAACCGGCGTAAATACTCAATGAGTTTAAAGCCGGCGTCCTCATCTGTTTTTCCTTCATTGTGAAATCCCACATCAGTTATTACACAAAGCATTGTAGAAGAGTATCTGTCGATATATTTTTTTGCCTGTTCAAGTCCTTTTGCATGGATCACCTTTGGCCTTGCTCTCAGACGCAGAACCTTAAATAATTCATCTGCGTTAACATCTTCAATTTGCTTTTTGGTTTGTTCCATTATAATACCGTACAATGCAGGCAGTATCCTGGAATAATATTTCGGCGAATCTTCAACCAGCAGGATAACAGGCACCAGAGCTTTGGCAACATCGTTGTCGATGTTCACCATGTCTTCCAGCATCTTTATCATGGCAAAGAATATTTTAGAGTCACCGTTCCATATGAAAACATTGTCGAAACGGATCTCGTCCTGATGCTTTTCGACATATTCAATGTCGTAACTGTTATTAAGAAGAAGAAAAACAGGTATAAAAGGGCTTTCTGTTTTGATGAGGTCAAGAATTTCAAAAGGCATTTTTTTATCCCCTCCCATCATCACTATTATTACATCGTAGTTCTTTTTTCTCAGCATCGGAACAACTTCATCTAAGAACGAAACGCCTGTTATCCGCGGCATCGAGGTCAGGTTGAGTTGGTGATATTCTCCAAGTACATGTTCGGTAAAACGCCCTTCCTTTTCTATACTGTATGCATCATAAAGATTAGAAACAAACATGATTTCTTTTACCTTATATGGCATCAGATCATGGTACACATCTCTGTCATAATTGTGCTTGTTAATGAACCATTGAATAAGTCTGCGGCTTACCGGACTTTCTCCGCTTTCATCATTTCCGGCAACAGGCTTTTCTTCCGGCAGTCTGGCCTGCAGCGCAATGTATGTATTGATGTAACTTGAAGTAATGATCGAAATATTATCTATCAGATCTCGTTCTTCTTTCAGGAAAGGCCCTTCGAAATCGTCTTCGAATTTGCAGGTATAGTAAACTTCTATGATACCTTTTTTCCCGTCGGATGTTATAAATTCCTTAGCCTGACACCATTCGCTTACAGCGAACCTGGGGGAGGTAAATTCAATATTGTCGAAAATAATTCTTGCAACAGTATTTTCGGGATACTGCCATGCAGGAGGAATAAAATTAGCTATACGCCTTAATGTCTCGGCAACAGGTCTGTTTTCGCGTATTACGCTTACCACTTTGTTGATACATGTAAGTTCTTTTACACGTTCCTGTTTTTCGTGAATCAGTTTATGATAATCTGATGAAAAATTAACTGTCATTTTAAAATGTTAATAAAAGTAAAGATAGAGCAAAAGTATCATCATTAATGTGTTTTTAAATATCTATTACTACATATCAAAAAGATACATTATAATTAGAGTCTGTCTATAAAGTCAGTGTTTGGATCATAATGTTCGAGTTTGAGGCGCTCGCAGTTTTGAAAATCAAGGAGTTTA
>CAZEWB010000905.1:0-1857 GCA_964515655.1 uncultured Bacteroidales bacterium | reverse complement strand
AATTGCAACCCAAATTCCTTTTTTTGGTTTTGGAAATTTTTATCTGATGATAATATGTGCCAAAACCTTCATTCGGAAGTGGCTTGCCATTGCATATCTGTTTTTTCCAGTTTTTAGGAACTTCAATCAGGCAACCGCAACTATCTTTCTTTATCTGCTCTGCTGTATAAAAATGCTCCGGAAAGAATTTCCATTTTCCACAGAGCTTTATGCTGCTTTCATTATTGAAATCATATCCGGTAAGGTCTATCTTGCCATTGTTTGCTGAGATTGTGCTGTCGGTTGCCATTGCCGAAGGAATTCCCATCAGCAGGATTCCCGCAACAATTAACCAGAATGACAGCCTGCTTCGCATTAAACTTTCAATTAATAACTATACCTGTAATTCAACGAGATCTCAAAAAAAGGTGCATCATTAATATCGCCGTTCAACTGGTAACGTTTATCTCCGAATTCGAATAATGAAAATGTAAAAGGAACAAATTCATTTTCCGCATACATATCCAGGGACCTCATGGTGGAATATCCTCCCTTGATTCTCATCACAACACTTTTTGTGAAGTAAAGGTCATAAAACAAAGATAGATCTGCGTATGATTTCTGAATGTATGCACTGTTGTATTCGTTGGACAACCTTATTGTGGTTGTCGAAGAAGAAACATATATCCCGGTCTTAAATGATTTCTCCGGATTATACATTATATAACCATTAGAAGGGAAATCGGAGTAGAGAGTCCAGTTGTCGGTTTTTTTCCATTTCACATAAATTGCAGGATTCAGGAAGTGACCGAAATATTCATAACTGTACAACAGGCCTAATCCCCATTCCAGTTTTTCTGACGACTTTTTTTGCAGTACAGCGATAACCGGGATCACAAAATCGTTACCATTAATATCTTTGAACTGGCTGCATATTTTTGGCGTCACAGCTGCACGCAGATTTGTCTTTTCGCCAAGATGCTTTAGCATGCCAAGCTGAAGGTAACAGATGTACATGTATAGTGTCCGTGTATCTTCAAGAGTATACTGATTGAGGGATAATTTTGTAAGAAAAATATCTTTGTTTTCGAAAACCTTCGGGTACTGAATATTCAGAAAAGCATGCCTGAAAGTAAAAGCGCTGTCGGTCTCTTCATATTTGTTTACAGGATTATAATTAACTCCTGTGTTCAGGAGGTCAATAAAATCCTGTGAAAAGACCCGGGGCACACCCCCAAAAAAGATAATTGATAATAAAATGGAAAGTACTCTGAAGGGCTTTATCATGGCATTTAATTTATATCATCAAATCTTACACTATTAAAAAATGATCTATTCATTAAATTTGAACCAGGGAACAGACACAAAAATAGTAAAGAAATTATATTAATCACAAAAAGAGGGAAATATTGTCTCTCTGGTTTGTCGGGGGACAAACCCGTGGACAGAATGTATTCGGCGGAGCGCCCTTCGCGCCGCCGAATACACGTATTTGTCATTCTGAACGAATGTGAAGAATCTAAAGCAAATACTTGAGATTCTTCGCTGCGTTAAGGATGACAATTGGCTTTTTAGGATCGATACGAAAAAAAGGAGAACAAAAATGAGGGCAAACATCAGGTCTGCATCACTCCGCCTTTTCCGACAGATCCAGCCATCTCATTTCCTTCTCGTCAATCAGTTTGTATATTTCCGAAAGGCGTTTTGATCTTATTGCCAGTTCCGGTGGTGCAAGAGTCCCGGAATTCAGCAGGGTTTCCGTTTCAGTCTTTTCTGCATTAAGGGAATCAAGTTCCTTTTCAAGAATTTCCTTTTCTCTTTTTTCATGCAATCCGTGGCGACTATTCTGTACGCCTTTCATTTAATGAAAAAAGAGAA
>CAZEWB010000904.1:0-1858 GCA_964515655.1 uncultured Bacteroidales bacterium | reverse complement strand
TGGGTGTGTTTGGGTTTGGTGTTGAAAAGGCTGCAATAGTGATATAATAATGCCCTTCATTTAAAATTGCTGAGGGGATCATGCATTGTAGTTTCTGTTTTTTTTGTGATGGAGTGAAGTCAATAAATGAATGGCCGGACGGGCTGTCAATGTGGTTGTATATTATCAGGGCAAACGAAACAGGATTGTTGTAAGGCGGTTTCGATTCAGCAAAAAAAGTAAAGGAGATATTCTGTTTGTCCGGTGCTACATTAAATTCTGTAATTGATATGAATGAACTTTCACAATGTGCTGATGTTGTACTGTCCTTTATTGCTCCTGTCTTTTTAATTCTTTCGCGATAAAGATGTAATGCATTGAAAGGATTGCCGTCGTATATCTTTTCACCCTTGTCGATTATTATGGTTCTGTTGCAAAGCGCAAGTATGTCGTTCATGACGTGAGAAGCGATCACGATAGTTTTACCTTTCTCTTTCTCTTCAATGATCCGGACGTGTATCTTTCGTCTGAATGAAATATCGCTTCCGTTAAGCACTTCATCAAGCAGCATTATGTCGGCATCGGAATGTATTATAAGAGATGTGGTGAGGCGGCTTATCATTCCGGTAGAGTATTTTTTCACAGGAAGATGAATGAAGTCGCCCAGTTCGCTGAATTCAACTATACGTTTTAAGACCTCACTGTTTTCTTTCAATCCCCATATTTTCGAAGTAAGGATGATGTTGTCGTAACCTGAAAGGTCCTGATTAAAGCCGCCGGTGACCTCGATCGCGGCAAAAAGACTTCCGTTTATCGTGGCGGTTCCGGAAGTGGGCGATGTTACTCCGCTGAGCACTTTAAGCAATGTGCTTTTTCCCGAACCGTTGTTGCCTATAAGCCCCAGTACTTCACCCTTTTTTATTTCAATATCGAAATTCTTTAACGCTTCAACTTCGCCCGAGTACCCGCGTGCAAAAAGCGATGACAATATTCCTCTGTAGCGGTATGTCTTCGACAATCCGGAAGCCTTGATGGCAACGTCTTTTATGTCAGATACTGTCTGCAATTACACCGTCTTTTCGTGAATATAAATATGCGCTGCTTAGAAGCAGGACAAATACAATTAAAAAACCCCAGAGGTAATTCAGGTCGAAAGGAGCGTTCAGAAAGCTGCTGCGATATCCTTCAACGGTACCTGCAAGAGGATTGAAATAAAGAAGTTTTCCCATCCATCCGGGCAAAAGTGATGAAGGGTAAAATACAGGTGTCAGGAAAATTCCGAAACCGACAATAAGAGGAGAGATAAGGACAATGTCCCTGTTCTTTACGCTGAGGATAGATATCCACAAACCCGCTGCCAGTCCCGTAAGAACATTCATTGCAAGAAAAAAAGGAAGCAACAGCAGCCCGGTTCCCGGAACCACTCCGTACCAGACAAGTGCAATAGCAATGACAAGTGCCCAGGCGAGGAAATCAGCAAGAGACGAAAGACCGAAAGAAAGCGGAAGCACTATGCGCGGAAAAGCCACCTTTGTTATTATTCCCTGATGCTGTACCAACGACATTCCCGAAAATGAAACCAGGTACGAAAAAATATACCATCCGCACATTCCGGGAATAAGAAAAAGGAGATACGGATAACCTGTGTTAAGCGGGAAAGCCCTTCCGATGACAAATCCCATTACAATTGTAAGAGCTATGACCTGAATAAGAATAATAAAAACACCCAGTCGTGTCTGGGCGATCTTGCCCATAAGGTTCCTCTTTGCAAATGCCGTAAGCACACTTCTGTTTTTCCACACCTGCGAAATGTAGGCCGGAAAAGACGCCGGCCGTGACGAAATGTGCCTTACCACCACAACCAAACACACCCAACACA
>CAZEWB010000903.1:1092-1862 GCA_964515655.1 uncultured Bacteroidales bacterium | reverse complement strand
TAAACTTACGGACGATAACTTTTTTTGTGAATGATCTTTATCGAGATGAAGGGTCTGGACGAAAACAGCCTTGTTAACTACTTCGCGGCGACGGATTGAGGGCTTTTTGAATGCTTTGCGGTCGCGTAATTCCCTCATGACTCCGGTTTTTTCGAATTTGCGCTTGTATTTTTTCAAAGCCTTGTCAATGCTTTCGCCTTCTTTAACGGGTACAATGATCATATTTTAAACCTCTTTTTGAAATGAGCGGCAAAGGTAAGAAAAATAGTTTAACCAAGCAAAAAAAAATGGAAATAGTTTCCTTCTGTAGAATATAAATATCTCAAAACATACAAGGGTCTGGGTTATGGTTTATGGGTTGGGCAGCTGGTTTGGTCATTAGTAAATGGTCATTGGTCTCACTTTCCTGATCTACTACAGACCAAAGACCAGAAACCAAACCAATTGCTCAACCCAATAACCAAAGACCAATCTATTTTGGATATTCTATTCTGGCGTGATAAATGTTCTTCAGTTTTTTCCTGAATACCTCTTTTGCTATCGAAAGTTGCCGGAAAGTAATATCGGCTTCGTTAAGCTGTTTTTCGTCAATTTGTTGCTGTATAATACGTTCGACCAGTTCGGAAATGACCGATTCGGAATACGATTTAAGGCTTCTTGACGCGGCTTCAACTGCGTCGGACATCATTACTGCCGCGGTTTCGCGCGAGAAAGGAAGTTTTCCCTTGTACTGGAACTTCTGCTCGTCAACGTGTATATCGGGATTTTTT
>CAZEWB010000903.1:0-1082 GCA_964515655.1 uncultured Bacteroidales bacterium | reverse complement strand
ATGTCCCGTGATGTGTCTTTATAAAATCTATCACCGGTTCCGGCAGTCTGTATTTATGTGCCAGTTCAATTCCGTAAGTGATGTGGCCTTTAATGATATCGGCGCTTTTGATATAGTCAAGTTCATCATGAGGGTTTTGTCCCGGTATCTGGTTTTCGATGAAATAGCGGGGCAGTGCGGTTTTTCCGAGGTCATGATACAATCCGCCAGCACGTGCAAGAAGCGGATTGCCTCCTATCTGGACTATAACTTCTTCTGCCAGATTTGCAACCTGAAGGCTGTGCTGGAATGTGCCCGGAGCCTTTTCTGCCAGCAACCTGAGAACTTTCGTGTTGGTGTCGGTAAGTTCCATCAGGGTGAGATCGGAAAGGAAGCCGAATACTTTTTCATACAAATAAGTGAGCGGAATTGCAGCAAGTATCATTACCGAATTGAAGCCAAACCATACAAAACGCTGCTTTTCGGTATCAACGGGACTGTGTCCGTATAACCCTTCTATTCCCAGGTAAAAAACGCTGTATGAGATAAAGACCAGAAAGGCCGTAAAGAACAGTCTGCCACGTCGGCGGAGGTTGACCATGGCAAATATCCCGGTAAGACCGGCCATGGTCTGCAGGAACAGGAATTCGAAGCTATTGGGTACAATGAACGAGATCAATAAAATGGTAATGATGAATATAAATACAGCAAGCCTGTTGTCGTAAAACGAACGGATAATGATAGGGACAAGAGCAAAAGGCATTACATAGATACTTATCCCGGTAAATCGTAACAGCAAAACTGTGCAGATATAGAAAAGAACTATAAGGCTCAGAATAAAAGCAGTTTTCTGAAACTGGAACAGAACCTCTCTTTTAAAATGAAAAAGGAAGAGAAAGAGCATGAACAGGCACCCTGAAACAACAAGTACCCTTCCTAATAAATAAAAAAGATATGAAGCCGATTCGTTCTTTTTATAGTTCAGTTCCGATGCGTACGAATTGATAATATTGTAAAGATCGTCGCTGATGATATCTCCCTTTCTTACTATTATCTGCCCTTCCATTATGTAGTCCTTGTAGTCGGATATCATCGAGATCTTG
>CAZEWB010000902.1:0-1867 GCA_964515655.1 uncultured Bacteroidales bacterium | reverse complement strand
TTAAAGATTTAAAGGCAATTGTATTATCTATGACAATGAACGAGGGACTTGCGACACTTACTCCCTATCATAAGCGAATTGAAATGAACGAGATTTCAGACAATGATTATGTAGTATTGCTCGATACAACAGCTTTAAATAAATCGATAGATCAGTTTAATGAATTGATTAAATATTTAGATGATAACAGTAACAAAGAAATAACAAATGAAATTTTGGGCAACGTACTTGGACAATGTTCGGGAGACAGATTATTTTATATCGTTGGTTGTTATATGGGGCTAAAAATTGAAAGCAAATTCGGGAATCACAAAATTGCTGAGCTTGTAAAAGGGACACCCGAACTATTTTTTGAAACATACAGCCAACTATGATTGAAAAGAAAATTATCTTTGTATCATGAAAAAGAAAGCCAGAAATATTTCTTTGTTGATCAGGCAAAATGTCAGTGCAATTGATCACACAATAATTCTCTTTACAATTTTCCTAATATCAGATATGACAGGGAACTGTCAAATAACATTTGAAAAAACCTATGGTGGTTCAGAAATGGATTTTGGATATTCTGTCCGTCAAACAACCGATAATGGATATATATTACTTGGTTCAACAGAAAGTTTCTCTGCTTCAAGAGATATATATTTAATAAAAACTAATCAGTATGGGGACACACTATGGACAAAAACTTTTGGAGGACCGAGTTTTGACAATGGAAGTGAAGTTCAACAAACGATGGAGGGTGGATATATTTTATGTGGTGATAAATATGGTCAAACATTCATCGTAAAAACTGAAACCAATGGAGATACAATTTGGACAAAAACATACTCGGGATACGGGAATTCAATAGTACAAACTGCAGATTCCGGTTATACAATTGCCGGATATAGTTCAAACCATGTACTTTTATTTAAAATCAATTCAAGTGGAGATACTCTTTGGACAAAGTATTATGGTAGTAGTCCGTCACAAAATTGTAGAGACTCTAAACAAACAAATGATGGGGGGTATATCCTGGTGGGTAATATTTCAACAGGAAGCGCATGTGATGTTTATTTAATCAAGACAGATGCAATTGGTGATACTCTATGGACAAAATCATATGGGGGTAGTGGTTATGACGAAGGCTATTCTGTAGTTCAGACAAATGATAATGGTTATGTGTTACTTGGAAATTCAAATAGTTTTGGTGGTGAAATGTTTTATTTGATCAAAACTGACATTAATGGAAATTTACAGTGGACAAAAACTTACGATGGAAATTTAAACGATGAAGGTTATGAGGTTCAACAGACATCAGATGGTGGATTCGTGTTTGTAGCAGAAACTGATAAAAATGGTTTGGGTTATGATGAAGTATTTTTGGTAAAAACCGATGCCATTGGCGATACTCTTTGGACAAGAACATACAATCAAGGAAACGGGAATGGACTTCAAGTAACCTCAGATGGAGGATACATTATTCTTGGTTTTACCGGTATTATTGGTGCAGGAATGAATGATTTTTATTTAATTAAAACTGATAATAATGGAAATGTATCGGGAATGCCTAACACAAACATTAATAATAACTTTAAAATTACTTCCTATCCCAATCCGTTCAATGACTTTACAACAGTAAAATTTGAAAATTCTGATAACTGCAATTACACTCTTACACTTTACAATACTCAAGGAGAAATTATAAGAGATATTTCAAATATTACATCAGATAAAGTAGTGATAGAAAGAAAAAATCTTAATAGCGGTCTTTATTTTTATCAATTGAGAACAGACAAAAGAGTTGTTGCGGTTGGTAAACTAATAATAGAATAAAATACAGGGCATAATAAATAAGCTGCGTGGAATCGGGGAACGTGACCGAACA
>CAZEWB010000901.1:1545-1871 GCA_964515655.1 uncultured Bacteroidales bacterium | reverse complement strand
TGAATATGCACCTTTTATAAAGAACATGAAAACTAAAATCGAAACGACTTTTTTCATAATCTTGTTTTTAGGTTAGACATTTTTATTGACTGATACAAATGTAAGATAATTTTCAAGTAAGCAAAAAATATTCTGCCGGTATTCTTGTGTTTATATTATGAGATGTGACAATATTTGTTTTTCACTTTAAAATTTATATTTTTGTAAGAGATAAATAGCAGTGAAATTCTTTAAAAGAACCATACATAAAATAATACCGCCACCGAAATGGAGGGTGCCGGTACTGGTATTATCAGGCATTATTGCAGGACTCTTCTGCTGGCTTT
>CAZEWB010000901.1:608-1535 GCA_964515655.1 uncultured Bacteroidales bacterium | reverse complement strand
GCATATTCATATCTGTCGGATGAACCGTCCACTTGTATGAACTGTCACATTATGGCCACACAGTACGCTACGTGGCAGCACAGTTCGCATCGTGAAGTTGCCGGCTGTAACGATTGTCATGTTCCGCAGGACAACTTTTTCAGCCATTATTATTTCAAGGCGAAGGATGGTTTGCGGCATGCCACAATTTTTACTTTGCGAAACGAGCCTCAGGTAATATTTATACATCACGCCGGAAAGGATGTTGTCCAGCAGAACTGCATAAGGTGTCACGGGCCCCTGCTTACAGATGCAAGGATGAATGCCAGAAGCATTGATATGGACAAATTCCGCAAAGAAGAGCATTGCCTTAAATGTCATCGTGAAGTTCCTCATGGCCGGGTAAATTCACTTTCGGCAGTACCTTGGGCAAGGGTCCCATTGCCGGAGTCGCCGGTGCCTGACTGGCTGAAAGACCTTATGAAAAAAGAATAAACGAGAATTTAGACAGGATTACAGGATAATAAATAAAAAATGAAAGCGATGGAACACGAAGAAATAACTGGAATGATTATCCAGGCAGCATATAGAGTTCATAATACTTTAGGCGCTGGTTTTTTGGAGAAGGTATATCACAATGCAATGATCATTGAACTCCGGGAAATGGGCTTACAAGTTGAATCGGAATTTCCAATAACGGTTTATTATAAAAACATTATTGTAGGAGATTATAATGCAGATTTATTTGTTGAAAATTGTGTAATTGTTGAATTTAAGGCTGTTGAGAAAGTTCATCCAGCATATGAGGTACAACTTGTAAATTATTTGACAGGTACCAGAATCGATATAGGCTTGCTTATAAATTTTGGAACATCTGTTACCATAAAACGAAAACACACCCCAAACACACCCAACACAGCACCACCCAAACCAAACACACCCAACACA
>CAZEWB010000901.1:0-598 GCA_964515655.1 uncultured Bacteroidales bacterium | reverse complement strand
ATATTTTCGTTTTATGGTAACAGATGTACCAAAATTTAGAACTTACAAGAAAAACCGCGAAGAATAATAGATAAATGCACCAGGTGTATTAGAAATCCTGTAAATCCTGAAATCCTGTCAAAAAGAAAAAATCCAAACATATGAAACCCATAAGCGAAATTGTTGGAAAAAGACCCTGGCTAGGCTGGGTAATTTTCCTGTTCACAATGATCATCGTTTTTTTTCTCGGACTTCTTGCATCATCCATAATGGAACGCAGGGCGGAGGCTGTTTTTACATATACTCCCCAGGTGGAATACGAAGACTGGGAACCACGGGCTGAGATGTGGGGACAGAACTTTCCGCGTGAATATGACACGTGGAAAATGACCGCCGATACATCAAGCGGCGAAGACGAAGACGAAGAGACCAGTGATGCCCTGGAGGAAAATCCCGAACTTGTCGTAATGTGGGCCGGATATGCTTTTTCGAAAGAATACAATCAGCCCCGCGGCCACTTTTATGCTGTTACTGATGTGCGCAATACGCTTCGTACAGGTGCGCCGGTGGATGGAAAGGAAAGTCCCCAGCCCAATACCTGCTGGACGTGTAAAAGCCC
>CAZEWB010000900.1:0-1871 GCA_964515655.1 uncultured Bacteroidales bacterium | reverse complement strand
TAATAAAAACGTATGCGGCAGGAATGGTCATTCCCCAGAACCCGAAAAATCCGCCTGTAACTCCGGTTGCAAAACCACCGATAGTTGCAAGGGGGGCATGATAATTTTTCCGGCCATCATTTAACCCTTCTATAAATGCAGACATCTGATCGACAGAAAATATTTTTTCTTCGGAAGTATCCTGAGTGTATATAATAGTTTCCTTTACTCCTCTTGATACCGAAAATATTTCATCGTAATAAAAACCCCGTTCCTTATTAAAGAGTTTGCCATTGCACATCAGTAATATTTCATCTTCTTTCACAAAGGTGATCTCCCCGGTAATGGTTTTCCCGTCAAGCAGAACAAGTGTGTCCTGCGAATGTAAATTTGCCAGAGCAATAAAGACAAAGAGTAAACTGGTAATAATTTTTTTCATGATCTTTTTGGATTATTTATTTGTACAAAGATACAGGTGCTGCAATCCTGCAACAAGAGATAAAGCACTGAAAATAACTAAGTATTAATAAGGTATTTTAAGTCGGGTTATAGAGTATTATTTCTCACATTGCGACTTATCCTTCTGTCGTGCAATGTGATAATTTCGAATGGTGAAATAATACTTGTCCCTTTAGCGCAAGCAGCTTCCCATTTCCTAATCTTAGTCCTGGTCCAATTACAGTCACTCGAAACATTCGAGCGACCGTAGGAGGGTCCGACCTTTCATCCCCGCCTTGCGGGATAAACTCTACGAAGGGCCATGGAAGCGTCGGAAGCTAAGAATGTAAAAATTACTTTCCCCATTCCAACGATTCCATGTCCTTCTTTATATTCCGGTGTTTCTTAAGGTTTGCGTTGTCGGACGATGGAATGTTGGATTAGAGTTCGACCTTCCATCGTTCCCCCGGAGAAAACGCAACAGACACATATAGTAAATGGGGATCATTGAAGCGTCGGAACTGACAAAGATTGCGCCTTCGCACCTTTGAGATAAAAAAACAGAGAAAATTAAACAGATTGAAAAACAGTACTCGTATTACAATGAACAATGTTATAAATAATCAGGCTTGTGTTGAGCGGAGCAGAAGTCTCACTTTTCACAAGCTTATATACAAAAATAAAATTCTTATGGAACACGGCGCAACGCATACTACGCCTGGCAAATTGTGGTTGTTTGCATATCGGGTATTTATTTGGAAACAATGATAGCGATTGTCCGAATTGAACTAGTTTTTCTGCAAATTTTTCAGCATTGTCAGGGTATCCATGAAGTTCTATATAAAAAGCAATATCCCTGATGGCTAGTTTAGCTTTATTACGAAAAATTACTTTTTCTTTTTTCTCCATACTTTTAGTTCCTCATTTACATAATTTTCTACTTCTTTGGAACTGTATTCTCCTTTATCCTGGTCCATTTCCAATGCCATTTGTTCAAACTCTTCATCCGTAGCCGGACGTGTCGGGTTAATCCAGTTATATCGTCCGGCATCATCATTAACACTATGTGCCAAACCGGTTTCTGATTTCGAGGTTTTTTCCCTGACAACAGATTTTACAAAATTAAATTTACGCATCAACCGCATAATTAAATCGGCATTCGATTTGCCTTCTATGGTAATTATCAATTGCTCCATAATGAGTTCTTTTATTACAAAAATACAAAATAATCTATAGATATGAAAATTTCAGAACCCCTTAAAGATACCGGCGTCCCCTAACAGTCACTCGAAACATTCGAGCGACTGTAGGGAAAAATGCGCCGAAAAGCCACCCTGCCAATGCACAGACCCTGCCCCTGCTATTGGCCGGGTGACGCTGCGCGCATTCCCGCCCGGTCGCCCGGTCATGCCAGCGCTTTAAAATCAGGATCTCTCCGATGCTTTTTACTTTGT
>CAZEWB010000899.1:0-1872 GCA_964515655.1 uncultured Bacteroidales bacterium | reverse complement strand
AATGCAGATTTCCGCAAGTGCGGAATTTAGCGCAGCGCAGCTGGGTAAATTCCGGGTTATGTTTGAAATCAATGCCTTCATTACGGAAGGATTGAGCCATTTCAAACACTCGTTCGAAACCGGAAACGATCAAACGCTTCAGTTTTAATTCGCTTGTGAGACTCAAGTGCAATGTTCGATTGTTCGCGCGACACAAGGTGGAGAAAGAATTCGCCTGCCGGCCCTCGAAACGCTCTTGCAAAACGCCTGATATGAATTCGTGAAATCCATTCCGATACATATTCTGCCTGACAACAGAAAGCGCAACTGACATTTTGCGCGCGAAAAGAAAAGACTCGGCGTTGGTCATCAGATCCTGAACTCTGTTTCGATAACGGTGGCTGGACGACAAGCCATGGTACTTATCCGGCATCGTGCCGTTGAACACATGCTCCACTTTGGCTTCGGACACATGGAGCGTCGGCTCACCCATTTTTGAAACAAACTTCTTGCCGCTGACCAGAATCATGCTACCCAATGGTAACCGTGCGATCTCGCCGAAATTTGGTAGTTCCGCGGTCAACATTATCTGCACATTATCCTCGTGGAACCTGACACCACAGAAACAAATCTTGCCCATTTTCCGCATGCTCAATATTCTGGCTCGACCGTAAAATTCGGCCCCGTCCATGGCAATTCTGAACAAATCACCTATCCGCATCTCACACCTCCTTTGTATATGTTTGCTAACTTAGTTGTAAGGTACGACTTATCACACTAACTAATTCTGCGATTAAGACTTAATGCTTACTATCTTTACAAACCTTTCGGCCGCCTCAATTTTTTTTAACCCTCCAATTGGAAAAATTATGTTCTCAACAGCATGACCTAATTCTGAAATTTCAATTATCGGAAAATCATAATTCTTCGCATAATCCACAATAATATCTCTAATGTTGCGACAATTTTCTTCTATTTCTTCACGACACATAAAAAAATAGCCAACTATAATCCCTTTGCAAAATTTTTGAAAATTCGGATGTTGAAAAACCTGGGCGATATATGATTCAATGCGGGAAATTGTTTCACCAATAGATTCAATTATTAATATAAACGGTTTATTAATATTCTTTAGCGGGTCATGCTCGGTACCAAAAAGAAGACAAAATGATGGTAAGCACCCGCCTAAACAAATGCCTTGTGCAACACCCTGTTTTATACTAATCCAGTTCGCGTAACTGGGGTTGTGTTCACATATTATACTGTCTTCTATGACTAATTTTTTCAAATTTTCGATAGTATATTCTGTCGCATTTTTACCAAGGCCCCACATTAGATCCAAACCATGATATGTAATTTGTCCTGTATGCACATATATGGCATTAAGAAGAACGGTAATGTCGCTCGCCCCAAAGAACTTTTTTGGATTGTTCTTAATAATGTTCCAATTTATATAAGGTAATAATTCATTTGAATTTTCACCGCCTTGAGAACAAAAAATCATTTCGATATTTTGATCACTAAACGCCCGTTCTAGATCTGATGCTCTTTCTTCTACAGTACCGGATTTATAAAAGAATTTATTGGCCGCATTCTTACTATAAGTAACTTCATATCCTAAATCGCGCAAAATATTCTCCCCTTTTGTGCACAACCCAACTGATTCAGGATTGTCCTTGATGGTTGCAGAGGGGGAAATAATTAATATCGATTTCGCTCCACCAGCATTCATACTCATATTTTTTTATATAATATATTATTAATCATTAAATAATCTATCTCAGATTGCAAAAAGGTCTTAATCGCCTCATCAACCGTCTCAACCATCGACTCGCCTTTAATATTGAAAGAGGTATTAATAACAACTGGAACACCTGAAATTTTTTCGAATTC
>CAZEWB010000898.1:0-1882 GCA_964515655.1 uncultured Bacteroidales bacterium | reverse complement strand
TGTTGGGTGTGTTTGGTTGTTTGGTGAGGATGACATTTCTTTTTTTTCAATACTCCATTTATGTATTTGTGTAACAGTTCCCGCTTATCCGGCGACATTGTTTTTTCGTGACAGTTTGTCCCGAAAACGATTTGGTAAATGATCTGAGTGTAGGTACTCATAAGTATTTGTATTCAACCCCTCCGGGGTTGCTGTTAGTTTTTGTTTGAACCACCGGACTCCGCCCTTCGCTATGCTCAGGGCTTCGTCCGGGGTTATTAGGATTGGACTCCTTCGGAGTCCCCACGTGTTTGGCCGGTTTCTTTGACTCCTTCGGAGTTCTCATTTTCAATGTTATTGAGAAGGATTCAATATTTATTATTGTAATGAAATCAAAAACTTTTTCTATGCTTTTCATAATGCAATTTCTCAAATTAAAATTTTCAAGTTAGCAGGATCTTGTTTTTACTCAATAACAGATAAAGGATCACCGGTATTCCTATAAGTGAAGTAATGGCATTTACAGGAAGTTGTATATCGGCAAAAGCAAACCTTGAGGCGATGTCTGCAAACAGCATTATTATCCCCCCGCAAAGAATGTTGCCGTAAAAAAGAATGCGGTGGTCGGAAGTCTTCAGGAATATCCTTGTAATATGAGGAACAGCAACGCCTACAAATGCAATGGGTCCGCAAAATGCCACAACCGTTCCCGTAAGAATCCCTGTTGAAGCGAAGACAAGCATCCGCGCAAGCTTTACGTTTGTGCCAAGTACATGCGCGTAATCGTCGCCGGAACGAAGGATATTAAGGACATTGTTAAGAAATACCGAGAGCAGAATTCCAGCGGCAACAAAGGCAAGAAACACATACATCTGGTCATTGTCCACCGACGAAAGGCTGCCCATGGTCCACACAACAAACGATTTTACGCTGCGTTCGGGTGAAAGGTATTGCATGATATCGACCAGAGCCGAAGCAGCGCTTCCGAGAAGTATTCCCGCAACAAGCACAGTGGCCGGGTGGCGTATCTTAAGGTGTACCCCGAAAATAATTGCCATGAATACAAGGCAGCCGGTTGCAGATGCCACAACTACCCCGGAAAATGCCCCGATACCCGTAAAGGTAAGACCTGTGAACGAAATCCCCAGTGTTACAAGCGAAACGCCGAGCGCTCCTCCTGAACTTATCCCTAGCACATACGGGCCTGCAAGAGGGTTACGGAACAGGCTCTGCATCTGCATGCCGCTCACAGAAAGCGCTATTCCGCTCAGTATTGCTGCCGCAGCCCTTGGTATCCTGACTTTTGTGATCGAGATGTATTCCCAGTCGCTTAATGTTCCGCTGAATAAGGAAGAGAAAAAGTCTGTACATACAGAGAACACACAAAGCGCTGAGAAAAGAATTATCAGGATCAGGATTTTAATAAAACGTGCATTAGTGTTCATGCAGCGAAATTACAATTTTCGGTAATATACAGGTTTATAATTTTCGTACAAGTCCGGATAAAACATCCATTTAAGATCTTTCAGAAGGATATCGGGACAAACCACAGCGCTTTCCCAGAAATCATTCCCGCGTTTTTTATTTGTATTTGCAGTATTGCTGAAGATATTCCTGCTTTTTGCCGAGGGCAGCGACAAAAAACGTGAATCTCCCGATCCCGAATAAATAACTTCGGCAGGAAGGTCGCAGTTGATCCAGATATCCGCGCTCAGAAGGTTTTTGTATGCTATCTCGAAGGATACCGGATAACTTTCATTCTTTTTATCAGTTTTGAATACATACCTGCCACCGGCGTCTTTTATCACATTCGACATAAAACTATTGCCTCCCGGAACGTACCAGTTGTCACCTATAGGTGAACCTGAGAAAACAGAAGGCTGATTGTTTCCTGCTGGTATAT
>CAZEWB010000897.1:0-1885 GCA_964515655.1 uncultured Bacteroidales bacterium | reverse complement strand
TCGCAGAATTAATACCTGTATGTCCGGTCCCGTTATCATTGGCTGGAGAAGGAAGGCAAAGGTCGGAAGCTGCGTAACTGCATCTGATCGGAGCTCCAAGACTTCCACATGTTGCGCCCGGGCCAAAAATAGCGAAGTCATAATCGTTATTTTGATTTACCGGGTCAATCATCATACGGATAGTACCGCCAACACTGACATAGAATTTGTACCATGTGGAGTAATTTTCGGCCATATCACAACTGGCAATAGAACCTTCGGAAGAAAGGCCAGGGCCTGTTGAAGTGCCGGTAATGGGAGTCGTCCCGCAAACGGAATGAGCATTGATACAGTCATTGTCCTGTGTGCCTGTCGGGCCTCCTGCACAGGGGACGCAGGATAAAGATACAGCCCATCCGGATTGAGCAGTGGAGCCATCAGAATAAAAACGGAAACCCAGACAACCGCTTGCATCGGTGCTGGTATACGGATTTGACCATGCTCCTTGCAGAGTACTAATCGTAGCGAGTGTCCGGCAACCTCTCCATAATATTGTGTTGTTCTGGGTAGGACCATTAATAACGCTTAACCAATCGCAACAACCGCCACACCAAAAGTTGTCATATTCTATAGCCATCGTAGTAAAAGTTGCCCTGATACAGGTACCGGGCTGTCCAGGACAAAATGTTCTGTAAACCTGGTTAATGCTATTTGAATAATTAAGGCCGGCTCCTCCGTTATCATAATAAGTACCGTTGCATGTTGTAACCATTCCGGTTCCAAGATTACTGTTTTGCAAACCGACTGTGGGATGAGTGTAGGTAGAGCCACCTGCAGGTGTGCAACTGACCATCAAAGTCATACACATTGACTGGCTTATGCAATTAAATTGATCCACCAATACCCTTACTGTTCCGGTAAAAGTTGCTACCCATGTAATTGAAGACTGTAAACCGCAGGCATCGTCATTGTACGCGAGCGAGGCGCCGCCGGTATTATTATATAATGTAATTTGTGTATCGAAATCGGTATCACCGCAGGTTTGAAAAATATAGGTATTGCCGGCTGTAACATTAACCGTAACATATTCTCCGCCGAAAATACAGGTTGTGCTGTTGCTGCCCGGACAGGTCGGGGGCGTAATGTCTATCCATAATGTATTGTCGTTTGTGTTGGGTGTGTTTGGTTTTGTTTTTCGTAGCCGTCGATTAATAATTAATTCCTTCAATGAAGTACTTTTCGGGATGCTCAAGCATGAATTCCTGCTTATTTACAGGCAGCGAATTGAATTCCTCAGATGAAACGTTTATAATATTGAAATTGTCTGAAACCTTCTTTACAAGTCTGCTGTATTCTTCAGGATTATTCTGATACAGCAGATATTTTGCTTTGCGGTAGTTCTCCTTATCAATTTCAGGATTACCGGTCGGAATATATCCGGGTATTCTTACTGTACCATCGTCATTATATATTATATCACTATTCTTATTATTTACGGTCGTAACATCGCGGCTTATTTTAGATGTTGAGGAAGAAATTACTTTTCCGTTTGCATCTAGTTTAACCGATTCTCCCTGTTTTAATTCAAGATCTTGAGCCTGAATTATTAACGAGGAGAGCGAAAAAAGCCCGATTAGTAAAAAAAAGTTTTTCATATCTGAAAAAATTAAAATTAACCCGTTTGTCTAATGAGAATTATACGTGTCATTATTTAAAATGTTACATTATAATATAAATACTAAAGGAGATTATTTAAACATTTTATAAACAAAAAGCCCCGACGGATATCGCAAGGGCTTTTGTTTTTTTTAATTGATTTACTATCTGACAACGGTAACATTTCCCGTATATTCTCTGTATATTCCGTTTACATCCTTGCATTTGACCTGCCATACGTAAGTACCAA
>CAZEWB010000896.1:0-1891 GCA_964515655.1 uncultured Bacteroidales bacterium | reverse complement strand
GTGTTGGGTGTGTTTGGTTTGGGGTTTCTAATTATATTTGTTGTAATGTCAATACCTGTTCCTGCGATATATGCTGATACCGGCAGAGTAACAGTATTACCGCCTGATATAGTTAGATCGCTTCCTGACAAACTGAGTGACTGAAGTTCATTGGCAGGATCAGCATCAGCATCATCAACCAGGTCAGTAAATACTGCAGTGATGTCTCCAAGTCCGTTGGAGCGGATAAGTGTCAACGTTTTGGTTGTGGTTCCCGTAAACGATGCGCTTGTAACCACACCATCAGTTGTTCCGGCTGCTCCAAGCTGATCGTCGTTAGGTTCCCATGTTGATGTTAAGTTGTTCCATTTTAATACTTGCCCGTTGGCTGGTATATTTGTAGAAATATCCATGCCCTGAATTCCGGTAACGGTGTTGGATTCAATCTGACCTGTTACATCTCCTGCGAGTACAGGTTTATTTGTAAGGTCAGTATAATTTCCGCTGAAGTCATTTGAGGCGTTCTGATCCCAGCTTGTGAAATCCGGAAGGTTTGTCAGGTTATTATAATCACCATCGAAATCATTTGTAGAATCCTGGTCCCATCCGGTGAAGTCAGGTGTATTTACAAGGTCATTGTAATCGCCGCTGAAACTATTGGCCGCTGTTTTTGCATGAAGGGCATAAGGGACACTTAATAGTTGTACGGTTCCCATATCCGAATATGCGGTTCCTCCTGCAATATCAAGTTCAACCTTCATAAAATGCATGGCAGACCCCCAGTCAATAATAGTAATATCACCTGAAACAACTGTACCGTTTCCAACAGACATAGTAACAAGTCCGAAAGCGTTTGTTGTTACCGCATGGGTTTCAATATACTCTACCGTTCCAATAGC
Source organism: uncultured Bacteroidales bacterium (assembly GCA_964515655.1). GTDB lineage: Bacteria > Bacteroidota > Bacteroidia > Bacteroidales > GWA2-32-17. The sequence continues at coordinate 1,013 of CAZEWB010000896.1, read as the reverse complement.
AGAACCTGAGATTATACTTATCTGAAATGATACCTGTTGATCAGGAACTATATCTCCGTTACCATCGCGGACGACTGCCTGATACTGGAACGAATCGGGCGACTGTGCAAAAAGACCAAGTGCGGTAACGCACAGACTAAAGAATAAAACAACTTTTTTCATGTTTGAAATTTTTAATTAATAAAGACTAACAGGTTCAATTATAAAATGCAATTGCATAAACAAAAGTAAAGAAAAAGCATTGAAAAGCAAAAAATAATGACAGGTTAGATTGGGGTATCTATTATGGAGAGTTTATCCGTTTTTCATATTCCTTTAATTATTTCTATTTCAGGCTTCTCTAATCCATACAATTTATATACGATTTCATTTATTCGGGTTTCGCAATAGTCAATTTTACCTTTAAGTTGCTCAATTTTGGTTTGAAGTTTAGCTTCAGTTTTCTCGTTATTGAGTTGTATAATTTGGTCAACAAGTTTATGTAATTCTGTATTATTCTCTTTCTCAATTTTAGGTATTGGGAATTGTAATATATCTCGAATCATTATTTGCGGAAAAGTATCATCATCGTTTATCTGAAATTTCTTTCTGAAATACCAACCAATTAATTGGCTGTTTAAAATGCCAAGAATTGGCTTGTAATAGTATTGATTTATTTTCAACTTTAATACGTGTAGCAATGTGTTGCAGTAGCTATCATTCGCAACATAATTGGCAATAAGCGTCTTGCCTGTAATTTTTCTAATTAAAATCTTTTCACCTATAAAATTCTTTTGACTTCTTGGTTCTGCTAAATTTTTTCCATAAAGAATCCAATTATTATTATCCCAATAAGTGTTGTATCTTCCTATATGCTTTCCATCAAAAAAGGGACTCCAATTATTATTTATTTTGATATCAGAAGTATATGGTTTACTGTTTTTAATTTCTTCTGTTTGTATGGGGACACCTCTACCAATCGGGTATAAAAGTATACTCGATTGGTAGAGGTGTCCCCATACAAACAGAAGAAA
>CAZEWB010000895.1:0-1902 GCA_964515655.1 uncultured Bacteroidales bacterium | reverse complement strand
TGTGTTGGGTGTGTTTGGTGTGTTTTTGGGGATATTATTTCTGATGCCAGAATAACTGTTCCGGCAAATAGAGCAAGTGCCACGTACTGTAAAAAAAACCTCAACAGATAACAGCCTATAATTGCCGGAACAGTTATTCTGGCATCAGAAATAATATCCCCAAAATCGTCAAAATCAAAAATACCTGTAACAAAAGCAAATCCAATAAGGATAGCAAATAAAACTATCCCCGAAATTCTGACAAGAACAGATCCAAGGGGCACTTCGGTGCTGTATGCCGGTTTCTCTTCAGCTACTTCCTGCAGATTCTCTTCTACTTCAGTCCCTTGCATTTCAGATAGTTTTGAATTGAACGGTCATAAGTTTTCTCGTACTGCGCATTAAAATAACATGCCGGCAACTCGCCCATAGACCGGTGATATTCAAGGCATTCGCAGCATATCCCCTTGCGACTGCAAGGATATGTGCAATTACAGTTCTTTTTGTTTGATGTTGCATTACACTCCATATCTGTATTATTTATGAACTATTAAGCAAATTCTGTTTAACCGGACCCCGAAACTTCGGGACGAAAATCGTATATTTGTACATTCTTTCAGAAAGTAAAATTATGAAAAAATTATCAATTCTGGTCTTCGTATTTCTCCTGCTCATTCAATTGTCCGCTTTTTCGCAGGTTCCCACTCAGGCATCGATGAAATTCGGCAGGGTAATAGATCTGATAAATACGTTTTACGTCGACACTGTCAATGCAGATAAACTTACCGAACATGCGATAGTTGAAATGCTGAAAAAACTCGACCCGCATTCTGTATATATTTCAAAAGAAGAGGTCAAGGAAATGAACGAACCGCTTGAGGGAAATTTTGAAGGTATCGGGGTGCAGTTTAACATTATGGACGACACCATTTTGGTTATAAGCACAATTCCCGGCGGGCCTTCGGAAAGACTTGGGATAAAAGCAGGCGACCGTATTATTAAGATTGATGATGACACGGTTGCCGGTGTCGGGATAAAGAACAATGATGTTTTTAAGCGTCTGCGCGGTTCAAAAGGCACACTGGTTAAAGTTTCTATCCAGAGGCGCGAAGTTGCCGGCCTAATTGATTTCAACATTACACGCGACAAAATTCCCTTATTCAGCCTTGATGCTTCGTATATGATCAATAAAGAAACAGGATATATAAAACTGAACCGTTTTTCAGCAACAACTCTTAAGGAATTCAGCGATGCTTCTGACAAACTTAAAGCACAGGGGGCAAAGAATCTTATACTTGACCTCAGCGGCAACGGTGGCGGTTACCTCAATGCTTCTGTTGACCTTGCCGATGAATTCCTGCAGGAAAAAAAGATCATTGTTTACACTAAAGGCATAAACTCTCCGCGTACTGATTATCGTTCAACCACAGTCGGGAAATGGGAAAACGGACGCCTTGTTGTAATTGTTGATGAACAATCGGCATCTGCAAGCGAAATTGTTACCGGAGCTGTTCAGGACTGGGACCGCGGAATAATAGTGGGACGCAGGACATTCGGCAAAGGACTTGTTCAGAAACCCTATAACCTGCAGGACGGGTCAATGATCAGGCTCACAGTTGCCCAGTATTTCACTCCTTCAGGACGACTTATTCAAAAATCTTACGAAAAAGGTTTTGACGATTATGAACAAGATATAATAACCCGTTACAACAAAGGTGAACTTACAAATGCCGACAGTATTCACTTCCCCGACAGCCTTAAGGTAAAAACTCTGCAGAACAACAAGACTGTTTATGGCGGAGGTGGCATTATGCCGGATTTTTTTGTACCCCTTGATACAAATTACTATCCTGATCTTCCTGTAAAGTTCAGGATAGTAATTTGTATCAAGAGGTACCCAAAAAACCAAACACACCCAACACA
>CAZEWB010000894.1:0-1902 GCA_964515655.1 uncultured Bacteroidales bacterium | reverse complement strand
ATCCCGGAGGGATTGAATCCCAATAACCCTCGGCGAAGCCGGGGGTAGAAAACAACCATAAGCATCAACCCGGAAAGGGTTGAACAGTGTTTAATCGTTGTAATTATCTGGTTGTCTGGCTGTATAGATATTCAACCCCTTCAGGGTTGTTTCCTATTTTATATTACAACCACCGGACTTCGTCCGGGGTTATTGGGGTTGGACTCCTTCCGGAGTCCTTTTCCGGATTATTTGATATTACAAGTTTGTTAATAAAACTTTTCCAACACCCAAAATAGGATATAGCCGGATTATCTGCACATTTTTCACTAAATTTGTAAAAAAAGAAATTATATGAAACCTCTATTGATACTTATTTCGTTATTTTTCATAATACCCGCTGTATCACAGACGGAAAGAAAAGTTGAAGTTGACGAGTCGTCGTACAATTTCAAATCCGGGAAACATAATGCTCTTAAAGCAAAGGTTTATGAGACGGATATAAAGGTTGTTTCGAGAAAGTGGGAAGACCTTATGAGAGATTACAAAGGTAAAACTTCGGGGAACAAGGATGAGATGTTCTCGGACAATGCGATGATAAGCAATCTCAACGGCAATAGTCCTTCTGACGTTTATGCCGCATTTTCGGACGCGGGTGAAGGACATTCTTATATTTATGTTGCCGTTGATCTTGGCGGAGCATACCTGAATTCGTCTGAGCACAGGGACTCATACAACATGATGAAAAAAATATTGTACGACTTTGCTAAAGGAGTTTCGGAATATAGTGTGAACGAGCAGATAAAGGGCGCTGAAAAGATATTTGCAACAATGGAATCGGACCAGAAGAAACTCATTTCCGAGAACGAAAAGTTGCATAAGGACATCGAGACATATAATGAGAAGATAAAAAAGGCCGAAGAGGATATTAAAACAAACCTCACCAATCAGGAAACAAAAAAGAAGGAAGTTGAGGACCAGCAAAAGGTTATGGACGGGCTTAAGGAGAAACTAAAAAGTATTAATTGAATACCACTTGTTTTAAAAATCGTATTTTTGGAAAGTGAAATAAACTTAAATCAGGAACAATGAGACCATCACAAGTAAAAATGGATAAGTCGGAACTGACCGCTGAAATGTTTTATACAGCATTTCTTGGAATGACGAATTCCGAAAAGGAAAAATTTATAAGCCGCTTTTTAGGAAGTCTGAATAAAACAGCTGTTGTTTTTACGACAGGAGGAAAGCCTCTTAGCAAAAAAAAGTATTCGGAGTACGTCACTGCCATCAGCAATAGTGTGAAAGAGGGAGAATATATTGACCATTCAGATATCGAAAAAGAATCAGATAATGAATAAGTTGCCTGTCAAATGGTCGAGACATGCAAAAAAAAGCCTTGACTATATTGTGGATTACATCAGGCAGGATTCTCCTTCTAATTCAGTTATTGTAAAGCGCGAACTGGTTCAATTGGTCGGTTCATTATCTGATTTTCCTGAGAAATATCCCGTTGATCCTTATATCGATCCGTCTTTCGGAAATTTCAGATTTGTACCAAAGTGGAACTATAAAATTGTGTATGAAGTTACCGATAATGAAATCATTATTATTGATATTTTTCACGCATCTCAATCGCCGGATAAAATAATGAAAGCAATTCCATAAAAAATGAAAAAAGCCGAAGAAGATATTAAAACAAACCTTACTGATCAGGATACAAAAAAGAAGGAAGTTGAAGACCAGCAAAAGGTTCTGGACGGGCTTAAAGAGAAACTGAAGAGTATTAATTGAATATTCCTCGTTTTTAAGAAAAAATCGTATTTATGATTGATTGAAGATTGCAGAACTGGAAAACATTTTATGAAAAACGAAATCATCATATACCAACCGGATAAACAATCACTCAGTCTGGAAGTCAGGATT
>CAZEWB010000893.1:0-1907 GCA_964515655.1 uncultured Bacteroidales bacterium | reverse complement strand
AAGATCTCGTCTCAGTGTTTTCGTTAACGGTTGTGTTATTATTACCGGTGTTCTGTACGTCTGCAACAACTGTTTCGTTCTTTACAACATTTTCCTGATTCCCGGTATTTTCGTTGTTATTTGTTGTAATGGTTTCATTTTTCACAACATTTTCCTGATTCCCGGCGTTTTCATTGGTGATTGTGGTATTATTTGCATTTGTATTATCGGCAACATTCCGGTTTGTGCTGCTGTCCTGCCCGCTCATATTTACAAATGCATCGGATGGCTCACCTTTGTACAGGTCTACGTTGTATGTTGTATCGCTGGTTGTTGAATCTGTTACACTACGAAGATCAGCCTGTATGGCGTTGAATTTGTAATGACAGATGTCCTTAAGGCCGAATCCGTCAGGCCGTACAGTTGTAAAATATCCTTCTTCGTAGCCAGGACTTCCGAAAGCAACCGGGTACATATCGTCATCGGGCGTATTGATCGGGTAGCCCATGTTTTCGGGTATTGTCCACTGTCCGTCTTTATAATATGTGCGGAAAATATCATAACCGCCCATTGAGTTGTGTCCTTTGGAGCTGAAATACAATGTATTCCCGTCGTCCGAAACGAAGACCCCTTCCTCATCATAAGGGGAATTGACCGTTAGTCCGATATTTTCCGGTTCTGTCCAGGTCCCGTCTTCATTCAGATGCATAATAAAGATGTCGTGTTCACCAAGGCTTCTGTCGGGTCTGTTGCTGACAACAAAAGCAGTTGTGCCGTCGTTCGTTATGCATGCGGAGCTTTCGTGCCATTGCGAGTTCATTGCTGCTATGGATTTGGGTTCGGTCCATGTTCCGTTCTCGTCCAGATTCGACTCGTAAATATCTCCTCCGCCACTCAGCCCTTTATAGATCAATATTGTATAACCGCTATAGATAAGGGCGGATGCGGCATCGTGCGAAGAACCGCTTATTTTTGAACTGAGTTGAACGGGTTTGGTCCAGGTACTCCCTTCCATTTTCGAAATAAAAATATCTTCAAAATAATCCAGAGTATTCAAATCAATTTGTTTTCCTTCCTCTTCACGGCGTGAAGTAAAAATAATGAAGCTGTCAATTTTTGTCGTTAAAGGAGTATAGTCATTATACTTCGAGTTGAGTACATTTCCCATATTGGTAATGGTGACATCTGCGGGTGTTGAAACAATCTGTTTCCCGTTTTTGCATTCGAGTATCTTCTTATTGACAGAAGTGGCAACAGATTCCTTGTCCTTTGCAACAACATCTTTATCAAGGTATTCCGTATATGTGGCAATTGCTTCATCGAACTGCATGTTATACTGATATGCCTGTGCAATAGCAAAGTTGAGCTTCATGTCAACTTTAGGATTGAGTTCTTTTGCTTTTAAGAAATATGTAAGGGATTGCGCTTTATTGTTTGAATTCAGATAACAGACACCGATCTTAAAGTTCAATACGGCATTGTCCGGATTAAAAGTATTTGCCTTCAGGTAGGATCCCAGAGCGTCGGAATACAGCCAGCCCTTCTTATATGCGAATAATTCATCTCCCTTCCTGATGTTTCTCATGGCTTCATTAAGACCATCCTTATCGCTGAAATTCTTTGATGTAAATTCCACATTCTGGCCCTGGATAAGCGCAACAAGGCACAGAAGCAAGATGATAATTAACAGAATCCTTTTCTTAAACATAATGCCCGACATTTGTTTACTAAAATATATCTGTTTGTTTTTTAAATGAATAGACTTATTCTAAAGTTATTAACTCATAAGTGTTTATATGATGTTTTCTCAAAAAACATTATATCAGATAATTAATTGAACAAAAATTCTGTTATATTTGTACATCCTAAACAAAACAAATATCATTATTACTCGTAAAAAAAGGAAATCTGATCTCTGATAAGGATTA
>CAZEWB010000892.1:0-1908 GCA_964515655.1 uncultured Bacteroidales bacterium | reverse complement strand
TTAATATTGTAATTGTATCTTCTGAGTGCTTGCAAAACAGGGGCGATATCTATTTTATTTGTTTTTATAGTTACTTCCAGTTTAGTGGAATCGATATGTGAAGTGATGTACAAACTCAGGATTTTTGTATTGTTAGATTCTATTATATGGCTTATTTCGGTGAGGTTGTAATCATTCGTATTAAGTTCCAGCGTAATTATGCCGCCCGGATTGCTTACAGAGGTGATCAAAGAAAAACTTTCTGCCAGTCGCGCCAGTGTTATTGCTCCGAGGTAATTATTTTTATGGTCCAGAACAGGAACCAAAGTAAGTTTTAAAGAAGTCATAAGTTTTATCACATCGTATATATGCTGATTTTCTTCAATAAATGTCTTTTGCATTGATAATTTGTGATTACCTATTGGTTCATCGGGTTTACTGGAATTGTTGATATCGGAATCTGATATCAATCCTAGAAAGGCTGTGTCATTTACAATGGGAAGATGGCTGACTTTCAGTTCATCCATAAGATTTAAAGCAAAAGAACCTGTATCTGAGGTTTTAAGGGGAGTTATTGAATTAATCATTAAATTTTTTGCGATCATAATATGAACAAAATAAAGTCAAAGATATTAAATATATGAATTGACATACGGAATTCCCGGCATATTATTTTACCATGAAATTTTGTTTATTTGATAAATTCCTGAGCTTTTGTTCTTGTCTCTTTATCTGTCATGACATAATCTTCGTATGCAGGATTTTCAGTAAAGTTAACTTCCTTCATGCATTTTTCTATGATGTCTGACATTCCGAAAAAGCTGACTTTATCGTTTAAGAAAGCTTCGACAACAACTTCATTGGCGGCATTGAGGATGCATGGCATGTTTCCTCCTTTTTTCAGGGCTTCGTAGGCCAGTGTGAGATTGCGGAACTTTTTCGTGTCAGGCTGTTCAAATGTTAATTCCCTTTGGCTTAAAAAGTTGAATCTTTTATAATTGGTTTTTAATCTTTTCGGATAGGAAAAAGCATAAAGTATAGGCAGCTTCATATCAGGCAGGCCTATCTGGGCTTTCATGGCACCGTCCTGAAACTGAACTACCGAATGAATTATTGATTGCGGGTGAATGATGACTTCAATCTGTTCAGGTTTGAGTGCAAACAGCCATTTTGCCTCTATAACTTCAAGCCCTTTGTTCATGAGGGTTGCAGAATCAATGGTTATTTTATTACCCATGTTCCAGTTAGGATGTTTCAGTGCTTCATCTTTCTTTACTGTTGTAAGAAATTCCCTGTCCCTGTTCCTGAATGGCCCTCCCGAAGCGGTAAGATATATTTTTTCTATAGGATTATGAAATTCTCCTGTGATGCACTGGAAGATTGCCGAGTGTTCAGAATCGACAGGATAAAGATTTATGCCGTTATCTCTTGCGAGTTTTGTTACGATATCGCCTGCTACCACGAGAGTTTCCTTATTTGCCAATGCAATCTGTTTTTTGGATTTTATTGCATTGATTGTCGGCAGGAGGCCGGTATAACCGACAAGAGCCACAAGCACCATATCTATTGTTCCAATTTCAACTACCTGTGCAACGGAGTTCCTGCCTGCATATACTTTAATATTCAGCTTACTTAAAGCATCATTGGCGATATTGTATAACTTTTCATTTCCGATGACAACGCAGTTGGGCCTGAATTTCATGGCCTGTTCTATAAGCAGGTCAACATTATTTTGTGCTGTGATGACTTCTGCGGAAAATTCGTCAGGATGCTCTTTTATTATCTCAAGGGCCTGTGTGCCTATCGAACCTGTTGAACCTAATATAGCTATGCGTTTCATCTGTTGTTAAAAATATAGTGCTAAGTTAAAAATAAAATAAAGTATTCTAATATTGAATAATGAATATAGAATTTACAATGTCCCGACAA
>CAZEWB010000891.1:0-1916 GCA_964515655.1 uncultured Bacteroidales bacterium | reverse complement strand
TGTGTTGGGTGTGTTTGGGTTTGTTTTTATTATTATTTGGGAATACCGGCGAGTCTCTTATAACTGTTAACGCGCCATTTTGCACTTTCTTCTGCTGCTTTAAACAGGATTTCTGCTTCTTTTGGGAAGGAAAGTTTGAGAGAACTGAAACGTACTTCACTCATCAGGTGTTCCTGGAATTTAGTCCAGTCGGGTTCTTTTGAATCGAGCGTGAACGGGTTTTTGCCTTCTGCTTCGAGCTGTGGATTGTAACGGTATAGCGACCAGTAACCGGCTTCAACAGCATTGTTAGCCTGATCCTGTGTTTTACCCATTCCGTGTACAAGTCCGTGGTTGATGCAAGGTGAGTATGCAATTATCAGCGAGGGGCCGGGAAATGCTTCGGCTTCCTTGATAGCTTTGAAATATTGCGACATACTTGCTCCCATTGCGACCTGCGCTACATAGACATAACCGTACGACATTGCCATCATTCCAAGGTCCTTTTTACGTATGCGTTTGCCGGATGCTGCAAATTTTGCGACTGCAGCAATAGGTGTGGATTTAGAAGCCTGTCCACCTGTGTTTGAATAAACTTCAGTGTCGAGAACAAGCAGGTTGACGTCTTCGCCAGATGCGATAACATGGTCGAGACCGCCATAGCCGATATCATAAGCCCAGCCATCGCCGCCGAAAACCCAGATGGATTTTTTAACAAGGTATTGACGAAGATCGTAGATCTCTTTGCAGAGAGGGCTCTTTTCTTTTGTGATAAGTGCCAGCACTTTTTCTGATGCTGATCTTGATTTTTCAGCATTATCCTTATTTTCGATCCATTCTGTGAATGCAGCTTTTGTTTCGGGAGAAACGCTGTCCATTGCCCTGGTCATACGGTCGGCTATACGGTTGCGCATTGTTTTTACGCCCATTGTTATTCCGTATCCGTATTCTGCATTGTCTTCGAATAATGAATTGGCCCATGCAACACCATGTCCTTTTTCGTTTGCGCGGTATGGCATTGCGGGGGCCGAGCCGCCATAAATAGAAGAACAACCTGTTGCATTTGCAACTATCATCCGGTCGCCGAACAACTGAGTAATGTTTTTAATATAGGGTGTTTCGCCGCAGCCTGCGCAGGCGCCTGAGAATTCAAACAATGGTTGTGCGAACTGGCTGTTCTTGAAAGTTTTGAATTTGTCGACAAGATGGTCTTTATATGTAACTTTTTCGACCAAGTAATTCCATGTTTCAGCTTCTTTTAGCTGAGTGTCGAGAATGCGGAATTCAAGCGCCTTTTTCTTTGATGGACATGTTTCGATGCAATTGCCGCAGCCTGTGCAGTCGAGGACGCTGACCTGGAGACGGAATTTAAGTCCGGCCAGTTCTTTTCCTGTGGCAGCAAGGAACTGTGTTCCGGCAGGAGCCATATTTGCTTCTTCGGGATTAAGCAGGAAGGGGCGGATTGCAGCGTGAGGGCATACAAAAGAACACTGGTTGCACTGTATGCAGTTCTCATGAATCCATTCGGGTACATTTACAGCGATCCCGCGTTTTTCGTAAATGGTGGTACCTGCGGGGAAAGTGCCGTCTTCCCTGTCGATGAAAACGCTTACCGGCAGATCGTCGCCCTTCATGTGATTAATTGTGTCAACCACTTTTGTGATGAATTCAGGTTTCCTGGGATCATGTACAGGCGCTTCGTCTTTCAGGTCAGCCCATTCGGCAGGAACTTTTACTTCGATGACATGGTTTCCTGCATCAACAGCTGCATAATTCATTTTAACTATATCTTCACCCTTGCGTCCGTATGATTTCTCTATAGCCTTTTTCATGTCTTTTACAGCTTCTTCGTAAGGAATCACATTTGCCACTTTAAAGAATGCTGCCTGCATGATAGAGTTTGTACGTCCGCCGAGACCGATCTCCTGAGCAATTTT
>CAZEWB010000890.1:0-1920 GCA_964515655.1 uncultured Bacteroidales bacterium | reverse complement strand
GGTTGACGAATATCCTGATCCGATCCAGTAGTAATAATATAACTTATAATATGGCGCAGGAATATGTATAGGTTTTGAATTCAGGTTGTACGGGTTGCCTTCGACCGGGCCGTTAAAACAATCAAGTTTTACAAAAGATCCATAGCCTCCGTATCCGGAGGGCGCTCCGTTGGGATCGGAATTTGCTTTTTGCCAGTTAACAGTACCTGTATATAAACTGTTGTGGTTTGCAGTCCAGCATGAAGGAAGCGAACTTCCTCCACCCGAAAAAGTCACAGTATATGGCAAAGTAGTCTGAGGATAGCAGGAAGTCGTAAAAGTGAACGGACCTGCCCACGTGCTTAACCCGTTTATGCCACAATCAGTCTGTATGTAAAAATCGTAGGAAGTTATAGAGGAAAGAGGTGTAAGAGTAATTGAATTTGCAGTTGTAGTCCCGGCCAGTATCTCCGTATGTGTGCCTGGGATGAATCCTAATGAACCAAGTTCGTAATTACAGGTTGCACTTCCGGCAGAAGGTACCCATGTTACTGTTGCAGAGCCGGCAGAAATATTCGAAATTGTAATTCCTGTAGGAGGAAAACATAAAGGAACATCACCGATAAAAATATCATCAATAAAAATATTATTGCCGAACTGGCTTGTGCCAAGAAAACCAATTCTGACGGACATACCCGAATATGCAGACAGATCCACAATGGCTTCAGCCCATCCCACAGTAATACTATACCTCATATTAAAAGTTCCTGCATTGACCCAGTTTGATCCGTTCAGACTTACCTGGACCTGGACTCCTTCTGTCGTGGTATAATCGTACGCGTTATCGTGATACATCTGATATGAGATCATAGGAGATGCAATGCCCGTAAAGTCCATAAAGGAGCTTTCAAGTCTGGCCTGTGCTCCTGTATAACAGTCGAAGGAATTAAAGCATGCCATTCCGGTACCTTCAAATGGAGTAACTACAGGGTTTACTCCTGAATTTGTATAATACCAGTCGGGTGTTGTTCCGGCCGTTGCTACAATGGTTTCAAACCAGCACGCTGGAGGAACTGTTGTGTTCAATCCTTCTGTTACCGGATAGCTTGTATTTGGCGGACATAATGTTTTAAACGTAAAAGGTCCGGCCCAGTCGCTTGTCACACCTCCGCCGCAATTTGCTCTCAGGTAGATATAATAAGTAGTATTTGTGTATAACCCTACAGCAAAATATGGATTTGTGACATTTGTTAGCAATATTCCCTGAGTAAGCGGATTAAAAGGGAAAATCTGGTATTTGATATCGGTGGCGGCAGTATTGGTCCATGTCAGTGTGGCACTGTTATGCGTTATATTCGATGCAACAAACGAAGTAGGTGCAGGACAGGAGGAAGGTGTGAAGCGATACATCAGACCATTAAGGTACTGGGCGGTGTTTATTGCATTATTTGCTGTTATTGTCGAAACAGTGGCAGAAGAACCAGGGCTTACGCTCATAAAATGCCCTGATCCGCCTGTAGGGTCTGAAATACCTACTGAAGCAGCGGGACCGTTAACAGCAGCATCAATAATGTTGTAATTGAATTCAATTACATTACTTGTTTCGTACAGACGAACCTGGAAATGCCTGTTCTCATTGGTCGCGGTATACATCCATTTCATATAGCGGAATTCAACAATAAAGACTCTGTTCGGGCTTGTGCCTTCTGTTGCATAAACCACACTGCCGGCTGTTCCTACGGCATGGTCGTCCCACAAAGGAGCAATTACGGGTTTGATAGTTCCTGCAAGGTCATTGGTAAAGGCAGCCTGATTAAGTGTTGTTCCCGGGCTGATAAAACCGTTACAGCTGATCCTTACGCTTGTATATGCCGCGCCGCAATATGTGAAAGAGAACCCAATGGGTATCGCAGTCGTGAATAGTTCATCGGAACCAGCTAC
>CAZEWB010000889.1:0-1921 GCA_964515655.1 uncultured Bacteroidales bacterium | reverse complement strand
TGTGTTGGGTGTGTTTGGTTGGTTGTGGGACAAGGGGTTTATTCACCGTCATTATTATAATCTGTCCATGAATAAACCCCTTGTCCGGCGGCAACTTCAACGTAAGAAAATTCTTTTTTCACTTCCAATCCTGAACCTAATTCATAAAAAGTATTGGAAACAAAAAGACCTTTCAGCAATCTTGAATAATACTCAAAACGGCCTACAAGCGAATTATCCGCTTTCTGGCTTATCAACGAGGAATCTTTGATTGTAAGTTTTCTGTATGAACAACTGATGTTAAGGCGGCTGTTGGGATTTTTCAGGGTAGCCAGGCTAAACCCCATGCTTTCAGCATCAGTTGCATTTTTCAGTTCATTGTTCTCCGGCAGGTTATCTATCCTCTTTTTATAAAACACAGAAAATTTATTAGCCGACGTATCAGCATTGTTGGCAAACAACTGCCATTCGTTAAATGAAAAGCTGTTGTATTGCAAGGTATCTGTAGTTATTTCCCTGAAAACATTATATTCCTGTTCATCTTTTACACCAACGGTAAACCACTTTACTGTTTTCGACAAAGTTGTCTGCTGCCTTAAAAACTGCGTTGTATTTACAAGGCTGTTTGTGTTTACAAGGCTTCCTGAAAATTTCAACCTGAATCCGTTCTTCAGAAGGTCTGCATTCAGTCCGTTGTTTACAGCTTTATACTTTTCTCCTTTAAAAAAAGAATTGAACTGGTATCCTATACTACCGACATTCTTATTCAGCAAAGAAAGTTTGACCCCTGAAATATTTTCGTCATACAGCACATTATCGGTGATATTCCAGTCTCTTTCAAATTCGGCAGACCTGTACCTTTCAATAACATTGAAGCGTTTGTCAATCCACTCATGGCTGAGCACCGATATCAGTTCCCATTTGCTTGAATCTTTTTTACCCAGCGGCATTCTATTTTCAAAACCAAATTTAAAAGCAACCCCTGCATTGTCTCCGTCATTCTTTGATGAAAACGTATTGACATCCTTATTGCTCAACGCCAGTTCTGTTGAAACCTTACTGCGCTTAGAAATTTTATAATCTGCCGACAGCGTGTACATCTGTTGTTTCATAGGAGTAACAAGCAACCTGACCGGTTCATAATTACCCTGGCAAACTCCGCTCTGTGGGGCAATCCATTGAAAAACCTTGCCGTTAGCCAGACTGCTTATATGGATATAATTCCCTTTTCCTTCACCGACATATAAAAACCCCACCCTGTAAAATGCATTCGCATCATTAGTATCTGAATACACGAAAACAGAATCATAATAAACAGTATTTACAGTGGTATCGATCATTTTGTATAAAACTTCACTTGATGTATAATCAACGCTGTCAACATTAAGTGCCAGAGCTAAGTTTAAGCTATCTCCTATTCCTTCAAGCAGATGTTTTTCTTCATCTGTGAGTTCCTGTTGAACAGGCTGATTTTTCATATCCTGTTCCGAGTAAAAACTGAAACGCAGATTAAGTTTATCTTTTTCATATTCAGTAGCGGCAAAAAGCAGGGAACGGGCATAATTTTTTTCGGAGTATTCATATTCAACGATTATCCTTTTATCTTTAGTGATCATATTCTTAGGAGTGAAAGTAATTTCCGCAGTATTGTAATCTATCACGTAGTCATTCTCCTGCCCTCTCACCATCAGCATACCGTCAATATAAACTTTTTCCGTACCTGACAGCACAATAATATATGATTCGTTATTAGCACCTGTGAGCTTGTACGGCCCCTGTATTCCCTCTATTCCGGCAATAGTATTGCGTGCGTATTTTCCCTTTGATATCGCCGCACTTGTAGAAACCCTCATGACAGCACTTTTCGATTTATCATTTTTCTCAGGCAGTTTAAAGCTTGTGGTAAAACTTCCGCCCTGGGCTTTTTTATAAAATTTCATAA
>CAZEWB010000888.1:0-1922 GCA_964515655.1 uncultured Bacteroidales bacterium | reverse complement strand
CAACGTGTATGAATGTTTTCCTAAAAGAATTTTCAAATTACTTCCTCAATTATAGCGCATTTTACCTCCCCCCAAAAGTAATATAATCCATATCAGACGTGTCAAAGGTGTGTATTTTTAATTTCAAATGTAGCCAAGTAATTGTTAATAACTTTTTAATAAATATTATTATATACATTTGATTAATGATAAATAAATATTATATTTGTGTCCAATTCAAATATAATATTAAATATGTTTTTGGAGATAAGAAAATCAAAATCAACGTATTATGGAGTTATACGGTCTTCCTATAGGAAAGACGGGAAGGTGCATCACCGTAATCATGGAACATTATGGGATATGCCATTACAAACTCTGAAGATGTTGCAAATGTCTTTAGCAGGAGAAGCAGTTCCCAAAGGGGGAAATTCAACCACAGTATCGTCAAAAGAATATGGAGGGAGTTATGCATTTCTTTCAATAATACGACAGACAGGGTTGGATAAAATGATATACTCAAGGGTCGGGGAGCAATGGGTGAAAGATGTACTTGCTATGATAATAGGGAGGTTAGTATATGCCGGCAGTAAATTATATCTTTCTAATACGAATAACGATTCTGCTTTATGGGAGTTGTGTGGTATAAGAGGAGAGGTAGATGTAGAGAAGCATTGTTATTTGCCGATGGATAGGTTACTAGAACGACAAAAAGCGATTCAAAAACAATTGGTTCGCCATCATTTAACATCAAAAGGGACATTGATAATGTATGATATTACTTCCAGTTACATGGAAGGAGAGTATGCGCACAGCGATATTGTGGAGTATGGCTATAACAGGGATCAAAAAAAAGGACATGAACAAATATGTATAGGTTTATTATGTAATGCGGAGGGCTGTCCGCTTTCAGTAGAAGTATTTTCTGGCAATACGAGAGATGCATCAACAGTGATAGAAAAATTGCATGAAATAAAGCAGGAGTATGGAGTAGAAGAAATCTTATTTGTTGGTGACAGGGGTATGATTACTCCCATAAATTACAATACAATATCAGGCGAAAAATCTGCATATGTTGTAACAGCCTTAACACATAGACAAATAAAAGATTTATTAAATCGTCATGTAATTCAATTAGGTTTATTTGATAAGCAAGATATTGTAGAAATAATAGATCCGCTATCTCCTAATAAAAGATATTGTCTGTGTTGCAATGAAAATGTTGCAATAAAAGAGAGGAAAACGCGCAGAGGAATTCTTTCGGTGATAGAAATAAAACTTAACAAAATAGCTTCTGCAAAAAGAAAACGTAAACCTGAACAAATAGGAAAATATGTTGGGAAAGCACTGGCGAAAACCAATATGGAACATTTTATTGATTGGAATGTAAGCGATGGCAGATTAGAATGGAAATTTCTTGAGGAAAAGATTACAGAAGCAGAATTATTAGATGGTTGTTATATTATTTTTACAGATGCTCCAAAAAAAAAATTAGAAAAGGAACAAACAGTGAAAACATATAAAAATTTACAGTTAGTTGAACAGGCTTTCCGACAAATAAAAACTGTTTTGTTAGAAATACGTCCTATATATCATAAAAAGGATGAACGAATTCGTTGTCATGTTTTTATTTGTATGCTATCCTATTATATTTTATGGCATTTTAAAAACAAGCTGAAAGAACTATTTAACGATGGAAAAAATACAGGTAAAAACAGGTATTGGACAATTAACAGAGCAATAGAACGATTAAAAAGTATAAGAAAAGATAAAAAACAAATACATGGAATTAATTATTATGAAATCACTAAGCCTGATAATGAGCAAGAAAAAATACTCAAGTTGCTTGGAATAACTTTGTAGCCAAATTTGTGAAATTTTAAATCAGTGTCAAACTCACGATTGGTAAAGGAAAGAATATGATCAGATAAAGGTAAAATCCG
>CAZEWB010000887.1:0-1924 GCA_964515655.1 uncultured Bacteroidales bacterium | reverse complement strand
TGTGTTGGGTGTGTTTGGTGGGGTTGGTCGGTGAATGAAGCTACAGCAGTTGGAGTCGCGGTAGGTCATTCAATGGCCGGGTCAGATGTCGTGGTTACTATGAAAATTCCCGGTGTCTTTCAGGCCGGTGATGCAATTTCCACTTCTGCTTTTTACACTGCGGAAGCCGGAGCGCTAGTGATCTATGCTGCCACTGACTATGTCCCTTCAAGTACACAACATGTAATTGATTCAAGGTATTTTTTCAGCGCTTCACGTTTACCTGTGATCGAACCAAGAAACCATCAGGATCTTTATGAATCAGCTTATACTGCTGCAGATATAAGCAGGAAATATCACACACCTGTTGTCGTTCTGACATCAGGAATACTGGCACATTCCGAAGGACTTGTGGTTACTAAAGAACCAAGAACGATCATACGCCGCGAACTTCCTGAAAACCTTCACGGGTGGATGCTGATGCCCGGAATTGCCAGAAAAAACTATGATAAAGCCACTACCGAAAGGATCCCCCATATCCGGGAATGGCTTGAGGATTCTGAACTGATCAAAGAAGAATATGGCGAAGAAGACTGGGGTATCATACTTTGCGGTGAAAGCGATATTATCGTGAGGGAAGCGCTGAAGAATATTAATAAAAAGCCGTCTGTTCTTTCTCTTGGCATGACCTATCCCTTTCCAAAAGAAAGAGTTAAAAAATTCGCCTCAAAGATCAAAGGAAAAATATTTGTTTTTGAAGATGGCGATAAGTACATAGAAACACAAATAAGGCTCCTCGGCAATACGGTAACGGGCAAAGAAGAGAATAGCGTAATCACCGACTGGACACCCCTAATGGTAATCGATCAACTTTCTAAACATATTAATATTGATTATAAGATCAGCAAAAGAACGATCGATATCAAGCCGTTGATGCGCCCACCTTCAATTTGTCCCGGCTGTCCATATAAAGCATTTGCGCTGACTGTGGACAAACTGAAGAAAAAGAAAAAGATCTACGCTGCTTTCGGGGATATAGGTTGCTCAAGCCTTTTATACTTTTTAAATTCACTTGATACCGTTTGTTGCATGGGGGCCTCCGACACAACAAGGCAGGGTTTTGTCCTTTCACGACCTGAATATGCTTCAAAGACCATCAGCGTTGTCGGTGATTCATGTGAATGCCATACCGGTCTTGATGCTACCAGGAATGCAATTTTCAGGCACACACCCGGTGTCAAGGTCATTCTTGATAATGCCGTGACTGCGATGACAGGGGGACAGCCTGCGCCGAGCAGCAGGACGAATCTTGCCGGAATGCCAAATACATTCAGCCTGAAACGTGCTGTGGAAGCCGAAGGCGGAAGAATGGTCGTCGTCGGTTCTTACAACCTGAAAGAAGTTGACAAAGCATTAACAGAGGCACTGGAACTTGCTGAAAAAGGCACCTTCACTACGATGATACTTGAAGGGCTGTGTATCCAGGAAGTGGAAAGCAAGAAAAAGATAAGGAAGATCAGCAGGAATTACGACCTGTGTAAAAAATGCTTCCGTTGTAATATCTGCCCTGGTATTGAATTTGACGAAGATAAAAAACCACGTTTCACTAACCTGTGCACCTTTTGCGGGGGAAGCACCCCGGTATGTATGCAGCGTTGCCCGTTCGGAGCGATCATTCCTGATGACAATGCAATGGGAAAAATGTCCCAGCCAAAATTCGACAAAGTATGCGAGATCAAAATACCTGTATCTGTAAAGTATGAATTGCCGGAGTCATTGCGTCTTGCTATCCGCGGAATAGGCGGACAGGGAAATTTGTTTTTCGGCAAGGCTTTATCAGAAGTGATATTAATGACGCCTTATAGTGAATCGAATATTGTGAAAGGCGACACACACGGAATGGCACAATTGGGCGGCCCTGTTATTTCGACATTCAGTTGCGGGA
>CAZEWB010000886.1:0-1932 GCA_964515655.1 uncultured Bacteroidales bacterium | reverse complement strand
ATGTCTATCGAAAAAAGGTATTACAAAAAGCGCTGATAAAAAACGTGCAAAACTTTCAATACAAAATCTTGTTTACCGTCTTAAAGACAATAAGAAGATTTCAGTTTACCATGTAAAGGGCGATAAATATCAGTCATATTGTCTTCCAAAATGGATCAAAAATGGTGTCCCTGATGAAAAAATCCTGAAGTAATATTGTGAAAGACCTGGATACCGAAAATGTCAGCTTGTACTATCTGCCGGGTTCGAAATATGACACCGTTGAAGAGTTATACGACGGAAGTATAAAGATCCATCCATATTCAAAAAAGTATTTCAATTTCCCTTTTAAGGAAAACGGAATACTTTTTCATTATAATTCAATTACAGGTTGTATCACTTCGTCCGATACTCCTGCTTCAGGGTATAAGATCATGAACTGCAGCAATGCTAAAACGCTTGCAGGCAGGGCAGGGCTTGCAAAAGCCGGGGAATATTTTTGTTTGTACAATCCTGAAAAAAAATATTTTGAGTTTTACAGTGCTACATTTATTCTTGAAAAAACTATTGCTTTTCCGGGTCGTTCGGATAACTTCACTTTTTATGACGGGAAGTTCATAATTTACGACAGGATACTTAATCAGGCAGGGATGTTTATGCTGCAGGGAGAAGACCTGATCTTCGAAAAGAACGTTTTATTGAAAGGCACAGGAAACAAATCATTTTGTATCAATAATAACGAATTATGGATAACCGACAGCGAGGAAAATCTGATATATGTTTATAGTTTTCCTGAATTTTCGTTGCGTTTTCAGTTGTTGACACCCTTTTTCGATCCTCAGTCTCTTGTCTTTTTTAATAATAAGATATGGGTACTATACGGTGGTGAAGTGAACGAAACGTCATATAATCAGAGGTGCTGGGCCGAGCAAAAGCCGTTTTACCATATTCTTAAATACAATATCACTGAAAAAGACGGATATAATTACACACTTACAAACGCTTTTAAAACCGAGTTTACATACGAAGAAAATATCGTTGTAAATAAAAATCCTACTTCATCTGATCTTAGCGTATTTATTGCATTACCGATGAATACCAAAAGGCAGGAACTGCTCGGTTATGAAATACTGGGTCACAACGGCAGCGAAGTAACACCCGGACAACTGGAAATAAACTTAAAGGGTATTTCAGGTTCTTCGGGAGGCTACATCGGGTACAAAGCAATGATGAAACTGTCATCTATTAAGTACACATTTTTCAAAGATTTTGATAAAGTTGAAATTCCGCCTGATTATACCGCATCATCGTGCGAAAAACTGATGACAGGACATAGCGTTATGCGTGAACTTGCAAAATTGCCCGAATGCGGCATTCTGGAAGGAATTCTTTCTCTCAGGAACAGGGTTTTCGACAAATTGTTCTATAAGACCAACAGCAGGGCCCGTGATTATGTTGAAGTATTACGTGACGGCTACGGGACATGCGGAGATTTTGCTTCGGTGATTTTATCCATAGCAATTATCAACGGATATCCTGTAAGAACGTGTGGCGGATATAAGGTTCCCAGATTCACAAATTCGCAACAAGAAAACAGAAGTTGTTACTATAATCACACCTGGCTTGAAATGTATATTCCCGATGCAGGGTGGATTCCTTTCGAATCCAGCGCCGACGACAGGGAATTCAGCGGCCGTCTGAGCGAAGGGCAGTTCATGGGAGAGGACTGGTCGCATATTCGCACTCATTTCGACAAGGCTGTTCCCAATATGATCTTTGTAAAATCAGATAATGACAATGTTCATCCTTTTGACCTGTTCGAGAATAACACTTTTATGAAAATAACAGGCGAATATCCTCTTCCCGGAAATGAATAGTCCCGTCCGTCTTGCGTTTGCCACTCTTGGTTGTAAACTTAATTTTGCCAAAACAACACCAAACACACCCAACACA
>CAZEWB010000885.1:0-1936 GCA_964515655.1 uncultured Bacteroidales bacterium | reverse complement strand
AAACGAAAGGAAAAAGGGATATGGTCGTGCCGGTTCTCAAAAACAGACATTCCTGAAATAAAGGATTTCGATGGGATATATTATCAGTATCTTGTCTATTCATACGGCGGGGTGAATGTCGTGCTTGATCCCTTTGCATTATCCATGGCTTCTTTTGATCCTGTCGGCCCGGATAAGATTGGCAAGGCTGCAGTGATCGACAGGGAAAAGATCACAGTAATGCCCAGGGGATTCAGCAATAAAAAATATCTGAAGAATTGCACTGATATGATAGCCTGCGAGGCGCATATCCGGGATTTCACTGCTGAACCGGATTTTGCGAAACCTGAGGAGACAGGGACTTATGTGGCTTTCGGAAAAAATATCCCTCACTTTTTAAAAACCGGGTTTACCCATATCCAGTTGATGCCGGTCATGAAGTTCTATACCGTGAAAGAGCAGGACAGGTCATTGAATGCCGTTAATAACGGTTCTGCAAATTACAACTGGGGTTACGATACTCTTCACTTCTTTTCGCCCGAAGGATGGTTTTCATCTGACCCATGTGACCCGTACAAAAGGATTTATGAACTTCAGAATCTTGTGGCAGATATGCATCAGAACGGACTGGGGGTGATTTTTGATGTGGTTCATAATCATACTTACATATCAGAAACCCTTGAAAACATTGCACCGGGCTGGTATTATCGTTTAGACCGTAGCCTTATGATATCAGGCCATAACGGTGCAGGTGCAAGTATTGAGACAAGGAATCCTATGACCCGCAGACTTTTAGTGGATTCACTGAAACACTATGTCAGGTATTATGGCGCTGATGGTTTCAGGTTCGACCTTGTCAGTTTTTTTGATCAGGAAACATTAAAAATTATCCGTGATGAAGTAGGAAAAGTATACGATCAGAAAGATCCAAACGACCTTGTCTTACAAGGAGAAGGCTGGAATTTTACCGATCTTCCTTTTGAAAAAGCATGTACTAAAGATAATCCTCCGCTGCATGAGAAGTCTTTTGCTTTGTTCAACGACTGCCTGCGGGACGGAATAATGGGGCATCTTACCGGAAGCGGGTTGCTGCACGGGGATTGTTCAGGACTATCAAAACTTACTTCAGGTATATCCGGCGCCTGCTCGGGATATAATCCCGGCGCTGTTCGCTTTAATGTTCCGGATTTTTTTTCTTCATATAACCTTTTCTCAAAAGAGCCGTTCCAGACCCTTAATTTTATCAGCATACATGATGGATTTACGTTATGGGATAAGATAAACCTGACAATTAATACAAGCCATGATGAAAAGGTAAGGCGCTTTTGCCAGGCTGCCACTGTCCTGTTCACATCACAGGGTAAAGTAATATGGCAGGGCGGCGAAGAGTTCCTTCGTACAAAACCTCTTGGCGGGAATGACCGTGAGCCGTGGCGTGCGCACAGTTCCGATTTTGCAGAAGAATTCGAAGGTGTAAAACATTTCCAGGAAAACTCATTCAGCGCGTCAGACTTCACAAATATGATACGCCGGAACCGTCCGGATTCCGAAAAGGTGATGAATTATGTTGCAGGACTCATAGGGCTTCGTAAAACATTAAAGACTTTTTCTTTTGCTACATCAAAAGAAATAAGAAAATATTTACAATTCATTGAACCCGCTGTAACTCCGGAGCGCCGCGGAATGTATCGTTATACTTCGTTTTCGGATCCTGAAATAAAAAATCTGACCCTGCGCTTTTATAACGGACCTGCAAATGCAAAATGTTATTTATGCGGTGAAATTCATCCCAAGGGTACCGACGGGGATCCTTCTGTGAACCGTTTCGTGGTGAACTTTGACGGATCGGGTATGGGAGAAATAATGTTCAGACGGGATGATATTGATGAGTTTGATATTGGCAAATGGGGCTCTCTTTATGGTATTCAGATAAAACTTGTCTTTACTCCGGGGGAAT
>CAZEWB010000884.1:0-1937 GCA_964515655.1 uncultured Bacteroidales bacterium | reverse complement strand
TTACGGCTTAATTATTCTTTTACTGACGCTGATTATAAAACTTTTACTTCTTCCTTTAACCTACAAATCATACCTTTCAACTGCAAAGATGAAAGTTCTGAAACCCCAGATCGAAGAAATAAATGCAAAAATACCCAAAGACAAAGCGATGGAACGCCAGCAGGCCACAATGGCATTGTATAAAAAAGCAGGAGTAAATCCTATGGGCGGATGCCTTCCTATGCTTTTCCAGATGCCTATCCTGTATGCTATGTTCAGGTTTTTCCCCGCTTCAATAGAACTAAGGCAGAAAAGTTTTCTCTGGGCGGATGACCTTTCGTCGTATGACTCAATACTTGACCTAAGTTTTAACATACCTTTTTATGGTAGTCATGTAAGCCTCTTTTGCCTTCTGATGACGATCAGTACCATTATTTATACATGGCAGCAGAGCCAGACACAAGTCCAGACAATGCCCGGAATGAAGGTGATGATGTACATGATGCCGGTTATGTTCCTGTTCTTCTTTAACGGTTACGCATCCGGATTAAGTTATTACTATCTCCTTGCCAACCTTTTTACTTTCGGACAGATGTATCTTTTCCGCCGCATCGTTGACGAAAAAGCATTACTTGATAAACTTAACGAGAACAGGAAAAAAGTAGTTAAGAAAAGTAAGTTTCAGGAAAAGCTCGAAAAAATGGCAAAAGAACGTGGTTATAAACGCTAACAGATAATTTATGGTTTTCAGCAGTAGCTTATTCCTTCTGTATTTTCTGCCGGTATTCTTATTGCTATATTATATAGTCAAAGACGAGTATAAGAACTTTGTAATTCTTGGCGGATCGGTTTTTTTCTATGCCTGGGGAGCTCCTGTTTTTATTTTTGTATTGCTGGGTACCACTTTTGTGGATTTTCATTTTGTGAAGTTCATGGCTGCTTCAAAAGCCAAATGGAGAAAGAACCTTCTGCTGCTTTGTTCTCTGACTATTAATGTAGGACTGCTTTTTTACTTCAAGTATGCCAACTTTTTCATTGACAACATCAATTCTTTATTTACTGCAATAGGTATTGGCGAGATTCCGATGCTCAATGTCATAATGCCTATCGGTATTTCTTTCTACACTTTTGAAACTGTAACTTATGTAGTGGACGTGTACAGGGGAGTTACTAAACCCTTACGTAATTTCTGGGACTATCAGACATACATCATTCTCTTTCCTAAACTCATTGCGGGTCCTATTATAAGGTATCATCAGATAGCCGACCAGATAACCGACCGTAAGGCATACGAGACCGCCGAACATCACCTGATGGGATTCTACCGGTTCATCATCGGGCTGGCTAAAAAGGTCCTTATCGCAAACGTAATGGGTGCAAAGGCTGACGAGATCCTTGCAATGGATATTTCCACAATTGACAGCACACTGGCATGGACTGGAATACTGGCCTACACCATGCAAATATATTTTGACTTTTCAGGATACTCTGATATGGCTCTCGGCCTGGGTAAAATGATGGGATTCCGCTTCCCTGAAAACTTTAACAATCCATATATTTCTACCAGCATAACGGAATTCTGGAGAAGATGGCATATAACGCTGGGAGCATGGATGCGCAACTACCTATATATTCCTCTTGGAGGAAACAGGGTAAAAACAAGATCACGTCTGTATTTTAATCTGGCTCTTGTTTTTGTCATTTCAGGATTCTGGCATGGCGCTGCATGGAACTTCATAATCTGGGGCGCATATCATGGATTGTTCCTGATTTTAGACAGACTCTTCCTTGAAAAACTCCTGAATAAGATCGGAAAAGTACCGTCAATAATATTCACTTTCTTTGTTACAATAATTGGCTGGGTTCTTTTCTGGGTCGAAGATTTTAACAGCATCTGGATCTATCTGAAAAAAACCCAGCCAATTATTGCAACAACCAAACCAAACACACCCAACACA
>CAZEWB010000883.1:1653-1943 GCA_964515655.1 uncultured Bacteroidales bacterium | reverse complement strand
TTCCAAATAACCAATGTAGATTCAGGGTCGTTTGCAGCAAAAGCATTATAAAAATTTATACGCAAATTATTATCATTAATTGTTGCTTTTGTTAAAACACCTTCGTCAGGTATTGTCTCATACATTCCCTTAAGGGCGGTTTTTCTTTCAACCCCATGAATTTCACAAACCGCTAATGCCAGAGCTACGTTTTCTTTATGTTCAATATACGTAAAACCATTCATTTCTTCATCTGTAATATCTTCAGGATTTGGTCTAAATATTTCACAATTTTTTTTTGCAGCAACCTG
>CAZEWB010000883.1:0-1643 GCA_964515655.1 uncultured Bacteroidales bacterium | reverse complement strand
TGTGTTGGGTGTGTTTGGTGGGTGTTGGCTGATGCTTTAAGCAATACGATTCCTGAAAATCAAAAGTTCTTGCAGCAACCTGTTTCAGATAACCTAATAATCTGTCCTCGCTGGTAAAGAACTTTTGATTTTCAGGAATCGTATTGCTTAAAGCATCAGCAACATCCATAAGTCCAGGTCCCATCACATCCAGATGGTCTAATCTGATATTTGTTATCACTCCTACAGTAGCATGCACCATTTGCCTTTCCGTAATCTTCTGATAAATCGGCTGCAATGCCATACATTCAATAACCAAAGCCTGAACATTTTGTTTGGAAGCAAATTTAATAATTTTCAGTTGTTCCAGAATATTTGCTTTTTCTTTTCTGTAAATTGCTGATTCTTTGCCATCAGGAAGTATAAGTCTTGGAAAAGTTCCTGTCACTTTGGTTATTGTTCTTATTCCTCCGGCTCTTAATCCTGCTCCGATTAATCTTGTTACGCTTGATTTTCCTCTTGTTCCATTAACATGTATCCGTATAGGAATAGTATAAACTATTTTTTGATGTTTAGCATACTCAAATAAACCAAATACAATTAAGACAATAATTAAAAACAAAATGATAAGAAATTCAATCATAATAAATTCAAATTAATAGTATAATCATTTTATTTAGGTTTGGCAATAATTATCAAACCCTCATTTTCATCGGCAATGTAAATGTAGTTTTCATCCATGTCAATACCTAATGCGAACTCAGTGTCAACTGTCCCTATCAAACTGGGATTGCTTACATCGGAAACATTAATTATCTGTAGCCCTCTTTTTTCGGTAGTGATGTAAATAATCTGATTTTCATATATCAGCTCCTTTGCATATCCGCCAGTGTTATATGAACCTGTAATAAAAATATTTGCAGGATCGGAAAAATTGATAATTTGCAAACCTGCTGTTCCACAGGACATAAAGGCAATAGAATTGATATCAGATACTTTTACATCCTCAGCATAGCCCTTTGTATCGCAATAGCCGACACTTGGAAAAGGTCCATAACCGTTATTTAAATTAGAAATATTAAAAATTTGCAGACCCATTTCACCACAGGCAACCAGTAACAAATTACTATCCAATGAAGTGCATAAACCATTTGCATAACCCATTGTATTAATATTTCCACGAGGATCAAGAGAAATAACATCGGTAATCTTGGCAATTTTTACCCCCTGTTCGCTAATGGCAGTAAAAAGGAAATCACCCAGAATATGAAGATTACGTGCTGGTTTTATTGCTGAATTTGAAAGAGTTACAACTGGCATGGATGTGTTTCCAGCATTAATGACAGTAACGCCAAAAGAACCAGCAGCAAGATAGACAATGCTGTCTTTCATGGCAAT
Source organism: uncultured Bacteroidales bacterium (assembly GCA_964515655.1). Classification (GTDB taxonomy): domain Bacteria; phylum Bacteroidota; class Bacteroidia; order Bacteroidales; family GWA2-32-17. The sequence continues at coordinate 266 of CAZEWB010000883.1, read as the reverse complement.
TTTTGTGGAGTAACCGCGAACATCTTTGGTTGTTGTTGAAACAACAATAGGATCCTTTGGATTGCTCATATCCACAATCAATAAACCTCCTTCACCCTGAGAAATATAGACCAGATTGTCCTTTTTCAATATATCCTGGGCATAACCAGAAGTTGCAAATTTTTCAACAACGAGATAACCACCATTATTAGAATTTGAATTCAATAATTCAGGTTCGGTTGGTTTTGCGCAACTCATTACCAAAAAAACCAAACACACCCAACACA
>CAZEWB010000882.1:1378-1945 GCA_964515655.1 uncultured Bacteroidales bacterium | reverse complement strand
TTGTTGGGTGTGTTTGGGGGTGTTGGTAGACTTTTGTTCAATGCTTATTACAGGGCTTAGTCCGGTTATCTGATCAACATCAGGGCGTTCAAGATTTGCTATAAAATTTCTGGCGTAAGCAGAGAATGTTTCAATATAGCGCCTCTGGCCTTCAGCAAAAATCGTATCGAAAGCAAGAGAAGATTTTCCGCTTCCGCTTGGACCTGTTATTACAACAAACTTATTTCGGGGGATCTGAACACTGACGTTTTTTAGGTTATGAACTCTTGCTCCGGTAACTGCAAGTTTGTCGGATTTTTCGGTCATAGGTTACTCGGTTGTGTCGGATGGTAATGAGTATTCGAAAACGCCCGAAAGTTTATTTATATCCCGAAATCCTTCTTTGGGAATGGAAATAGAATATTTCTGGCTGTCGGAAACAGTCAACTGGTTCTGGCGAAGCCAGGGATTGAATATCTTCAGAAGTTTATAGTTGATGCCCTGCTGAATTGAAAAATAGGCCAGAGCGGTTATTGTTGTGTCAACTTCCAGTTGTGTGACAGGAATTCTTGAATAAAGCTGTCTCGG
>CAZEWB010000882.1:0-1368 GCA_964515655.1 uncultured Bacteroidales bacterium | reverse complement strand
ATAGTGGAACCCGAAACTCTGCGGATTTATAAAGATCATTTTTATTGCGATCAGCCTGAATACATAGCGAGATGTTTCATCGTTAAGCAGAAGGTCGTAATAGGATGTTACTTTCTGGCTTTTCAGTTGTTTGTCGAGACCGCCTGCCCCCATGTTATAACCTGCTGCAACCAGCGCCCACGATTTGTACGTTCTGTACATTTCTTTAAGATACTTGCATGCGGCTACGGTTGATTTTTCAAGGTGATACCGTTCATCGATCTCGTCGTTTATTACAAGGCCGTACTTTTCGGCAGTGCCTTTCATGAACTGCCAGAAACCCGAAGCTCCTGCCGGGGAAACGGCATTGGTGAATCCGCTTTCGGCAACGCACAGGTATTTGAAGTCATCAGGAATTCCGTTTTTCTTAAGGATCGGTTCAATTACCGGGAAATAACGATTGGCACGTTTGAGGTAAAGAAAAAACTGTGAATGCCAGTATGTATTTGTGTGGATCTCGCGGTCGAGACTTTCAAAGACATCAAAGTTATTTATCGGAACAATCTCACCGGCAAAACTTAATGAATCCGGAATAATAAGAGCGTAGACGCCGTAATACTTCTGAAAATCATTAAGGTATTGTGACACCAGTGTGTCGGGTCCATATTTTTTTGAGACCATGTGGTCGGATGAGGTACTGGCAATGTAGAAAACACTTATAATCAGTGAAAAAATGAGTATAGAAAAGAAAGTACTGCGGGAAATACTATTGAGCAGGTTTTTCATTCGAAAGGGGTTTTGTGAGTTTTGTATTAAGGTAAGCAATTACGAAGTATGCGAATGCCAGTACAAATATAGTAAGGCTGAATGGATGAATAAAAGGAAAGAATCCGATGGTTATCAGGATAGCGGTAATATTTGTAATAAGCATAATAATAATGAATAGAAAAGCTATGCTTCTTTCGCTCAGTCCGCGGTAGAACAGAAAATGTGTAGTATGGTCGCGGCCGCCGACAAATGGTGATTTGCCTTTAAGCAGCCTGTTAACAGTAACTGCAAATGTATCGGTTAACGGAATGAGAAATGCAAGGAATACTACGCCGAAAGAACGCATTACAGGGAAGTCGCCCGGAGAAGAAAGGCAAGGGTTCCAGATATAAAGCACTGAGAAAACCGATAAAAGTGCACCTAAAAACTGACTGCCGCTGTCGCCCATGTATATACGCGACGGATTCCAGTTGAAATACAGGAATGAAAGAATAGTGAAGAAAATGATCAGCAGGAAAATATGAACAGGCAGATCCAATGTCATAAAATTATTGTTAGCAGTAAGAGTAATGTTAATAGTAAGCGAAGAATTGGCCTCAAACTACCAAACACACCCAACAC
>CAZEWB010000881.1:0-1946 GCA_964515655.1 uncultured Bacteroidales bacterium | reverse complement strand
GGCCGCTTTCTGATCTGGTGCCGAAGGATGTCTTCCTGAATATGACCATGTGCCTGATAGATTGTTCTGCATGATTATTCGTAGGAGGCACACCTTGATGGCGAAGGAAAGTAAAAAGGAACTTCTTGTCAGGGCCGGTTAAGAATGCTCTCAATGTTTCTGCCGGTTTGAAACCGAGATGTTTCTTGCAGATTCCGGAGAGCCGCTTGCTTAAATCTTTTTCTATATCCGATGCCGACTCCCATGGCGTTTCACCGGATCTAAGACTTGCCCCTGTATCGCAAGCGTCAGAACAAAAAGAGATGACCCTGTCGCAGAACCGGTCTGTTGCGCTGTCTTTATCATTCTGTGGCAGCAGATCATGCTCCTTTTTGATCTCCTTGGCTTTGGTTCGGATGTGAGCAAGGCAGGACTGCCACTCGCTTCCGATTCCGTTGTAGGCGCCATATCTGTCTCGAATAACGATTCCTTCATAATGATCTCCAAAAATTGCTTTAGCAACTACAGCCGACCTGGACCGGTCTATATGAAAATAAGCCAGGTCTTCATTCCCGGCGAACCACACATAATGACCCGCACCGTCATTGCGCCATGATGTTTCATCGGCATGAACCCTGTCGGCGACCCTTATTTTTTCACGCAGATCATCATGAAGCGAAGAACCGAGCGAAGCCGCCTTTCGATCAAACCCCACTGCCGAGGCAGGAACAAAATTTAAACCGAACAACTCACGAAAGATCTCGGTCGTTTTTCGATAAGAGACACCTATCTTATAACGCAGGAAAAGGGCCACGGATTTTGCAACCGGACCTATGGAAGCATTTAACATCTCTCCCTCACCTGGTTGAACGACCGGACGGTTGCATGTTGAGCAGAAACTCTGCCCATGAAGATACCTGACGACCTCAGTCCTTGGTTTAAGTACGATATCTTCCTGCACATGTTCATATAAGCCATCATAAAGCGTCAGATTATCTTTCAGACAATGCGGGCATGTTGTGGGCGCAGGGACATGAATGGTCCTGTCAATGCGTTCAGGTTTGATCCTGCCCCAACCGGGATGACCAAATGGCGCACCGCGCTTTTTCTTTGTTGATGTTGAAGATGAGCCATCTTTTTCTTTGGCGGCGGTCTTTTCTTTCTTATTCAGCTTGAATTGCCTTTGATGCATCAATTTCATCTTAGCCTTAAGTTCGGCATTTTCCTTTTCAAGGTTCCGTGCCCGGCTGCGTAATTCTTCAACTGTGTTATAAAAATTATTAACAATCCGTAGATGTTCATCATAAACATCCTTTCCTCTATGATAAGATTCCAGCGCCCATTGAGTAGAAAGCCAGTCTAAGTGAGGGCAGGAGTCCTTATAGGGGCATTTATAATCATAAGGAGCGTAGTTCATTTATTTGTTTTCCAGGTTGAGGCGTTCCCAATTGACCTTGGATAATTTCTGGATAAGCTCCCATATTTTATTATACCTTTTGTTCATATCTAATGCCTTTGGGACAATGGCCTTTCTGGCATACAAAGTTACTGTTTTCCCATTTACTTTTGTAGTCAGGTTATGGCCGGACATTGAAGGGGATTTTCCTATGCTCCCGATCAAATAATCATCAAGTAAAGCAATGATTTCTTCCTTGAGCCTCTTCTGGCGATTTTTGAGTATTTCTAATTTTGTCATATATTCCTCCATTACGTGAGTATTTATACTCACGTATTTTACACAAAAAAATCCGCATTTCAAGCAATTTCTTTGCGGATTCGTATTTTTTCTTATTTTTTGTTCACCAAAACCGCTAAACTGTTACAAAAAAGCCTCGGGTATCGTGGGGGACGTATCGTGGGGGTAGCAGTTTAGTCCCCATAAACATGCACGATAGCACAGGTCAGCTTGAATTTCCATACAAAGCAGCTTGAGCGGTTGTGGTATCGGAAGTAAACAAAGTTTGTAA
>CAZEWB010000880.1:0-1948 GCA_964515655.1 uncultured Bacteroidales bacterium | reverse complement strand
TGTGTTGGGTGTGTTTGGGTTGTGTGTGGAATTACAAGGATGCAGACAATCTTAATACCGACCAGATGGTTGCCGGTAAACATCTGGTCGGTATTAAGATTGTCTGCATCCTTGTAATTCCATACATTGTCTTTCTTCCTGTTTTCGCCTTTGGGAATTGAAAGAGTTGTCGCTGTGGGAATATCTGATTTGAAAATATCGTTTGCTTTTTTGCCGCGGGGATCGGTTATTTCACCATGAATTGCCGACATGGCAACACATGCAGGCGAAGCAAGGTAAACAAAACTGTTCTTGTTACCCATACGGCCAAGGAAGTTGCGGTTTGCAGTTGAGATCACATGGAAACCGTCAGCAGGTATGCCCTGCCCTGTTCCAAGACATGGTCCGCATGATGATGCAAGGATAGTTGCTCCTGCTTCCATCAATGTTTGTATTATTCCTTCCTTTATTGCTTCCATGTAAATTATCTTTGAAGCAGGAATTACAAGTAACTGGAATCCGTCAGCTACTTTTTTGTCTTTCAGAACTTCTGCAGCAATACGAAGGTCATCAAGACGGCCGTTGGTACATGTACCTATAACAGCCTGGTGCAGTTTTGTACCCTGCAATTCCGATACTGCTTTCACGTTTTCGGGACTGTGCGGAGCAGCAAGTACAGGGAATATTTCAGAAAGGTTTATTTCAATTTCAGTCTGATATTTTGCATCAGCATCTGCCCACACACCATTCAGTGATTTCTCACCAAGATGTTTTGCAAGGACTTCATCAGCAGGGAACACAGCATTCTTTGCACCCATTTCCGAAGCAAGGTTTGCTATGGTCATTCTTTCTGAGATGGAAAGCGTTTTAACACCATCACCATGGTATTCAATTGACATATAGTTTGCGCCGTCAGTACCTATCTTGCCGATTATCCACAGGCTTATATCCTTTGCATAAACACCGGGATTGAGTTTACCTTTAAGAGTAATTTTCATCGACTCCGGGACTCTGAACCAGGTTTCGCCTTTTTTCCACAGGCCTGCTGATTCGGTACGGTCAATGCCTGCCGCCATAGCGTTCATTGCACCTGCTGTGCAGGCATGACTGTCGCTTCCGACAATGATCTGTCCGGGACGCGCATAATACGGCATGATCTCATGGCAGATACCGTCGCCTGCATCATGAAACTTTTTTATTCCCTGAGCCTTTGCAAAAAGCCTGATCTCGTTGTAATCATTTGCAAGTTTTGCATCCGTTGGTGGAGCATTATGATCAAGAGTGATCAGCAACTGGTCGGGGTCGAAAACAGTTTTTCCGCCCATCTTTTCCCAGGTCTTTTTAATACTTGCGGTATTGTCATGTGTCAGAACAATGTGTGGTTTTCTGAACACTATGGCACCTGTTTCGGCGCCAAGTACTTTTTCTACAAATGTTTTTCCTGCCATAATCATTGTTTTTTTTGTTTGTTCTTTTTTTTGCCACTAAAACACTAAAACACAAAACTTCACTAAATCTGTTTAATTGTTTAGTTGTTCAGATGTTCTGTCGAATTACGAATTCTGTACGAATATACGAATTACGAATAGGTTCCCTTCTTTCGTAATTCGTATTTTCGTATGTTCTTTTCGTAATTCGAAGATATGATCCATTAATTTCTTTTATTCAGTTGTTAAGATTTATTTATTAAAGATCCCACCTCTCTGGTATATTTCGAACTGAACATCAAACATCTTGTCAATGTTCATTTTTTTATCGTTCTTAAGGTTCATCACTTCACCTGTCTTAAGATTTACACGGACATTATCGCCATGCTGCACATCAATTTCCTTAAGTGATTTGTATGTAAGGATAGGCATTGCTGCATTTATCGCATTACGCTCGTATATTGCTCCGAAGGATTCAGAGAGAATACATGAAACACCAAGTGAAATAAAGCGAAAACTGCTGCTGTCGCTGCTACTGCTGC
>CAZEWB010000879.1:0-1956 GCA_964515655.1 uncultured Bacteroidales bacterium | reverse complement strand
AAATTTTATGACAAAATCAATGTGTTTCATTTTGCGAGAGGTAAGGAGTTCTGAAATTGAGCATTTGGCATTGTTCAAAACGATTACAGTTTTATTACCAACTCATTTTGACAAATAACCTAATAAACTAACAAGGATTTACATTTCCACCGCAGTCCTTGCCGCTAGAGTGTTTAATTGCCGGATCTGAGCGAATGCGGGATAAGTACCCTGACTTTCGACCGTCCTTTTTGCCCTGAAAGGAATTGCATTGACAACAGCATTAAAATACTGTGCGTTGTACTTATTCCCGCATTTTTTGCACATGACAAGGATGAGGTTTGAGTCAACTACTTCAGTCTCGTCGGTGTCATCAGCATCGGAATGCCTGGCAACTTCAACCCTCTGCGAGATGCACACATAAGGTTTTCCATATTGAATGGTCTCGCCGCAGCAGTCACAGTTTAAAAATTCATTGTTCATAATATTTACTTTTTAGAATATGATGTAAAATTACAACCAGATAACGACAAAATATGTCGCTGTTTAAAAAACTGATGGTACAATATTCTATATTGACACGATTATTAATAATTATTCACACCAAATATAAATTGTTGCTTGTTTCTGGTTTCTGGGTTACTTACCGGTAACCAGTGACCAGCAACCAGTAACCATTGTTCTTTTTTTAATTCGTGCAATTCGTGTCTCTATTTATAAAGCTCCAGCGCCTCCCTGTATATTTCACACAACCTGTTCGAAAGTTTCCTGGGCTTTATTACCTTCACATTCTGTCCGTATGAAAGCAGTTCCATCACAAAATCATAGGTCAGTACAACTTTTAAACTGACTGTCAGCCCCTCTTCATTATCCGTAACTATCTGCTGTGAATCATGTATCGGCAGCGACTTGATATATTTCCCCTGCAACGGTTCGAAGCGCAGCACAATATCCTGAGGTACCTGGTTGCCTGCGCTGATAATCCCGAAACAATACCGGTAATATTCGTTGACATCAAAAGTCTGAGGATACTGAAACGGACGGCGTGTAATGTCAAGGTCGCTCAGCCTGTCAAGTGCAAAACTCTTAATTGTCTTGTCACGAAGATCGTATGCCAGCAGATACCAGCGGTGGCGTGACTCTTTTAACGCATACGGTTCAGTGGTACGACGTGAAACGTCATCATCATAATACTTTTCGTAGGTGAAAGATATCTGTACCTTGTTCTTTATTGCATGAAGAAGCCCGTACAGATTCCCGGTACCCAGGGCACGGCGCTTATTGAAATGTATATAACCCGAAAGCCTGTCGGTGATATTAAGAGCGTTAAAAGTATCGAATGCTTCAAGTATTCGTCCCGTAACTCCCGACTCTTCATCTTTGTTAGAAATGTAATACCTGCCGTCCGAAAAGCTGAACTTGACGTCTATGTTGTATATCGAACGTATATCATCAAGGTCGCGCTGGAATGTGCGCTTCGAAACGACGAAATCGTACGACTGAATATCCGATTCCACTTTAAGGTAGTCAAGTATTTCATCAAATGATGCAGGCGAGTTGCGCAGTTTTTTAATTATTAGATTATAGCGCGATATGGATTCTCTTTTCGACATAAAATTTCAATTGTTGTTTGTAAAGTTAGCGCTTTTATTCCAATTTCTAACAAAGATATGCCATGCTTGCGCCAATATATGTCGCAGGGTAGGGTGGTGTAAAAAATTTATTTCCAGGGATCAAAATTTCAAGACCCAAGACCCAAGACCCAAATTTCAAGACCCAAGATCCAAATTCCAAAACCCAAGATTCAAATTCCAAAACCCAAGCATCAATTTCCAAACAAATCCAAAATAAAAAGCACAAAACTCCAAAACACGTTTTGAATTTCATTTTTTTGGAAATTTGAATTTGTTTGAGATTTGAAATTCAGAACTCCTGACCCGATAATTGTAATTCAACTGATTGCATCTTTATTTCGCA
>CAZEWB010000878.1:1633-1958 GCA_964515655.1 uncultured Bacteroidales bacterium | reverse complement strand
GGATACCTTGAAAAAGGTAATGAATTAAATGTTACTGAAATTCATGAATTGCTCGAAATAGAACAATCAACGGCATCTCATCATTTAGGAATACTTAAAGACAAGGGTGTATTGGGCTGTCGTCGTGATGGAAAGAACACATACTACTATCTGAAACACGATAAGCTTTCAAATATCATTGATTGTATAAGCAAGTGCGGCATCTAATCCTGATCTCTGTCTTTTACAAGATGGTACAGTGAGTTCAGATTGATCAGTTTCAGGATAAATGCATAAGCAAAACCAAGTGCGCATATTGCAAACAACACCCAAACACACCCAACCA
>CAZEWB010000878.1:0-1623 GCA_964515655.1 uncultured Bacteroidales bacterium | reverse complement strand
TCCCCAGAGCCAGTTTGTAAACAGGTTTAATGACAGCCATGAAGTTAAAAGCAAGGCCACGATAAATATTACAAGCTGAGTAATAAAAGTATAATTCGTTTTCAGGCTGAAATATTTTTTTGCAAGAATGATCTGTCCTGCAGCCATTATGAACTGAGTAATAAGGCTGCTGACCGCTGAACCAAGCGCTTTATAATGCGGTATCAGAATAATATTCAGAATAACATTAAAAAGCATTGCCGAAAGCGCAAGGAAATTCAGATAACGAAGATTTCCGTTAGCTGTCAGTAGTGTACCGTATATATATGTTGTGGAAACTGCAATGAATCCCGGTATAAGGAACATAAAGACATAACCGGAGTAATCCGAATGGCTTTGGGTATACAACATCCTCATTATTTCCTGGCCGTACAAAACGCAGGCAGAAACGAAGATCAATGCAGGGATAAGAATCAGCCTGTAAGATAGTTGAAGAATATCCTTAACGGATTCATTGTTCTTGATCAGTTTGGAAAATATCGGCAGCAACAGACCGGCAAAAAGGAAAGAGAACATCGATGCAGCATCAAGTACCCTGAAAGACTGGGCATATATGCCTGCCTCTTCTTTCCCGTCAGGCAACATTCGTTCCAGCATCACAGAATCAATCCTGTTATAAAACGCCATAAGAAGTATCAATAATGCATACGGATATGATTGTTTAAGAAAAGCTATGAAAAAATTTCTGTCGAAATGAAATGAAAAGTACTCAAGTTTTCGTAAGACAATGAAAAATGCAAAAAAAGCAGTAAGGACATATGCTCCTGTCTGCGCATAAACAAACCATTCTATCTTCATCGGAGAATCAGTAATACTTCCCCAAAGTAATATACTGCATACAATGATCATAATGAACCTGTCCAGAACAGATATAATACTGTCGGTGCGGAAAAGATGTAAAGCGCTGAGATTACTGCGCAGGTAGAGAATAAACGACAACAAGAACTGGTTGAATACAAGGAATATCAAAAGATATATCTGTTTGGAATCATATCCGATGATTAACGCAAAGGAAAAACAAACAATAGCATAGATAATTGCAAGAAGGAATTTAAGTACAACCACATTCGAAAGATGCTTGCTCAGGAGCTGGTTGTGCATCGCAATATTCCTGTTATTGAAATTCGTTATGCCCAGATCGAGCAGAATATTCAAAATAAGACTGAAATTGAAAAGCGAAAAATAAAGACCATATTCGGCCGAACCCACGGCATTCTGCACTCCCCTGTCGATACCAAACATCCAGAATGGTTTAACCATCAGGTTAAGGAAGATGAGCAATCCGAGATTTGTAATGAATTTCCGCTTCAAATACTTACAATTAGGGGGTCAAAAATACTTATTTATGATGCATCTGTATTCAGTTAGACTATTTTTTTTACATAAAAGTTGTAAGACATATTTTAAAATATGTATTTTTGGGCTTTCAAAACAGATAGTGGAAAACGAAAAGAACTTCAGTTTTAATCTTTGGGAAATAATTGAACTTGCTTATATCAAGCGTATTCCACTTATTATTATACTTTCACTTTACCATAAATTTCGATATCATGGAACAATTTTTCCGCAACAAACTGCTTTTCC
>CAZEWB010000877.1:0-1963 GCA_964515655.1 uncultured Bacteroidales bacterium | reverse complement strand
TGAACGTACACATGAAATAGCACGTCAGAAAACAATCGTAGAGCAGAAAAACAAGGATATTACGGATAGTATCAACTATGCTAAGAATATTCAGGAAGCACTTTTACCTGCCCGCAAGGAGATCCTGAAGATATTCCCCGACAGTTTTGTGATCTACAGACCCCGTGATATTGTCAGTGGTGACTTTTACTGGATAGCCCATAAGACCAACAGAACGTATTTCGCAGTTGCGGATTGCACGGGCCATGGAGTTCCGGGCGCATTTATGAGTCTTCTGGGTATTGCTTTCCTTGATGAGATCATTGCTGCTCATCCTGACCTGTCCACTTCGGAACTTCTGAATAAACTACGTGACAATGTTATTGAATCATTTAAAAATTCTGGAGGAAAGGACGGAATGGATATATGCCTGATAATGGTCGATTGGGAAAACCGCAGGCTGACATTCTCAGGAGCAAACAATCCGTTGTATTATGTGAGAAACAATGTTCTTAAAGAACTGAAGCCTCAGAAAATGCCTATAGGATATTATCCGGACCTTGTTCCTTTTGAACAGCAGACTGCAGAAATTTCACCAGGTGACACCGTATACCTTTTCTCAGACGGTATGGCAGACCAGTTTGGTGGTCCTCAGGGTAAAAAATTCAAATACAAAGCTCTAAAAGACTTACTGACAAGTGTCGGTTATCAGCCAATGATGCAGCAGAAGGAAAGCATTGAAAAGTCATGGCTCGAATGGAAAGGAGAACACGAGCAGATTGATGATAATATCCTTATCGGTATACGCTTCAGTGAACGAACTCTGGAACGTAAAGAAGAAAATCAGCAATCCTGATCGGCATTATCCGGTTTTATCAAATTTTGTTGATCAAATTAGCTATGTGAATAAATGCTCGGGCTCATCAAAAATATTTACCTTTTTTGTCTTCGTGTATTGATATTTACTATTTTTGAATAAATATTTTTATCAATTTTGAAGTGCGGTGCCAGCACTATAATCACCGGCGAAAGTAATATGAAAAAAATGATGAATTCCTTTTTATCATTTATGCTCGTAATTATTTGTCTAAGCGTTAACAACAGTGTAAGTGCAACCAATGTAAGTGGATTTATTTCGAGCAACACTACATGGACATTGACCGGAAGTCCATATATCGTAACAGGAAATATTGTAGTTGACAGTGGTTTTGTCCTTACAATTGAACCGGGAGTATTTGTAAAGTTTAACAGCGCAAAATCTATTCAAGTAAACGGAACATTACGGGCAATAGGTACAAGTAATGACCCGATAACATTTACAAGTAATCAGGCAACACCTGCACCAGGCGACTGGGCTTATATTCTCTTTACTGATAAATGCGGGGATTATGATTATATGCTTTTTACAGGCAGTATAATGGAACATTGTATTGTTGAATATGCAGGTGATCAAACAGTAGGTTCCACCGGTGCTATAAGGATAACTTCATCATATCCTTTGATCAATTATTGCGAAGTCAGGCACAATCATACATCAGGAATAATTAACTTTGATCCTACTGCTCCCAGCGCAACAGGTCTGCTGACAATTTCTAACTGCTCTATTCACGACAATTCCACTCTTTTGAATTATGGTCCCGGCCCCGGTGGAATGAACATCAACATGAATGTTGACAATGTAATCATTTCAAATAATAAAGTTTACAACAATCACAGTGGTGGAGATGCCGGCGGTATATATTGTATGGTTGCAAACGGTATTAGCAGTTTTATTACCGGAAATATAATCTACAATAACACCGCAGTCGGGAACGGTGGCGGTATCTATTCTGCGCCGGTGATGGTCACAAACAACATCATTTATAACAACTCTGCAGGAGGTAACTCTGGAGGCGTATATTATGTAACCTGCCTGTCAAATTCTGATTTCAGTAATAATATTATTGCACCCGAAGAAGTGTTGTTTACAATGATATTATTACTG
>CAZEWB010000876.1:1148-1968 GCA_964515655.1 uncultured Bacteroidales bacterium | reverse complement strand
ATTTTTTGTGCGCGCGCGTTGGTGTCATGCTGAGCCGGACGTCTTGATTCCTTCTATTTTCATGAACTATAATGTCCGTGTCGAAGCATGCGCGAGGGGAGAGGGGAAAAGCAGCCGCCCTTCGACAAGGCCTTATTACTACAACTTTAATAATTCTGTCATATGGGCATGCTCAGGGTGACTGCTTTTTTGTGGTGAGTTGAGGGGTTCATTTCGTCATGTTTCATTGTGGCCCATTTAAGGGCTGGGGTCATAATCAAGATTTGGGTTTTGTCTTATTCCTTAACGAATACAGCACGGGAATTTTTTCCCGTTTCTGAAAATTGAAAAAGATATATTCCGGCTTTCAGTGACGAAATATCAACGGTATTCGTGCCTTGCGAGATGAGTCCTTCCTGTAATGTAGTCCCGGTTATATTTATTATTCGGTAGTGAGAAAATATTTCGGAACCGGTATTAATGAATAAATTATTTCCGGCAGGATTGGGATAGATCAAAGTCGGAATGTCACTTTGCAGGGGAATGTCTGTTACATCATCAATTATATTTTGAGTTGTGTTTGTAACAATTGCTTCGTTAAAGTCATAGTATATCTGAGCAGTATTTTCGATCGTGTCATGTATTTCCAGGTCGTTTCGTGTGCGGACAGAGTATGAAACACAGCCATGGCTCGCGGGTTCATTTGTAGCAGAATCGGGAAGAAAAACCCCGCTGAAATAAAAACTGACCATGCCATAAGATTCTATCTGAAATGTGCATGGATGGCTTGAGCTTACCAGTTCAAAATCATAACGCTTTAGAAGTGGTGATATAGTATCGG
>CAZEWB010000876.1:0-1138 GCA_964515655.1 uncultured Bacteroidales bacterium | reverse complement strand
TGTGTTGGGTGTGTTTGGGTGGTGTTGTATCGGTTACCCGGACGTTGACAATTTCAACAGTATCGGTATTCTGAAAACGTATAGTATAAACCAGTATCGGAGATGACGGGATATCAAGGATGTCAATAATGCTTTCAGGTGAAACTTCCTTTACCAGAGATTCAACAGAATCGGTAGTTTCAACATTTAATGAAACTGTATTATTGACAGGGTTGTCATCGCCGATTAAGGGAATGATGGAGGCTTCGAAATGCAATTGTGTACCTGATGGAACAGTTGCCGGAGTATGGAAATTGATATGAACCTGGCCTGTTTCAAGCGGATCAAGAGCGGGAAGTTCCCACGTGAGAGTGTCGTCCTGTATAAATGTGGGTGCGGGAGATGCGGAAAGAAATGTCAGAGAACTGTCTAGTATTATAGTTAGAACGGGATCGCTTACAGTATCAGCGAGGTTCCTGTAACCGGCATGAATAGATCCATCTTTCCCGGGGCGTGGCAGAGGGCATGGAGTAATCCCTGTAATCTTCAGGTCATGAGCAGAAGTATCCATTACAAATCCAAAGTTTACGTATGCTGAATCCTGCCATACATAGTGAAAAGGAGGATTAACGGTAAAGTGAATCAACCAATCCGGTTTTAATACGACAAGTGAATCAGCAACGGAACATAAGTTGGCATAATAATATCCGTATACACATGTTATAAGCGGGTCGGGGCAGTGGCCGGGTCGGACAAAGATGTTTTGTAATGGCGGTTCTCCTGTGTCCAACTGCCCGTTTGCATTAAGATCATTAAAACAAATTCCTGTTACATACGGATATGTCTCCTTTTGCTGGGAAAAAAGACTTATGTTTAAAGTCAGAAGAAACAAACCAATAAGGATACTTTGTTTGGGCATTTTTAAGAAAAACTTATTCAAAGTTAGTCAATATTTTTGTAACGAAGGCCTTATGAATGCTGAAAAATCCGCACATGTAATTATTTAGGTGCTTATTTGACTCCGAATGACTCCGAAGGAGTCAAATTATAATAGCCCCGGATGCAATCCGGGGTATTATAAATAGGATAATCACCAACCCCAACGGGGTTGAATGTGTGTGCCCTGCATGAGCAGCGCACACTTGTTGTACGCTCATGG
>CAZEWB010000875.1:0-1971 GCA_964515655.1 uncultured Bacteroidales bacterium | reverse complement strand
TGTGTTGGGTGTGGTTGGTTGGGGTGGTGTTTGGAATAGGCCATTGTTCGGGGAGTGTATTTGCCGGCACATTTACAGAGGTCGTTCAAAAGTATTTAAATTGGAACGAAAAATCCAAGGGTATGGTAATTCTAAAGAAAATCTGCGGGGTACTGGTACTCTCAGGTGGCATCTGGCTGATTTATACCGCTCCATAGTTCATTGCTCATTGAAAAATCAGTTTTCGCCATGAACTATCAACAAAGAACTATGAACTACTTCTGCAGAAACCGGTAAAATGTCGGCGGGACTGGGACTTCTCAGGATTGACAAAGAAGGGAATTTAACAGACAATAAACATATATATTCCAGAATTTTAAGGTGCGCAGATGGCTACAGAAAAAATCAGTAAAATGGCAAGAATTGCCGAGAAATGCCTTGTCAAGGCGGTACGGGAAGAATTACAGCGAAAGGCGTTACTTGGTCAGTATGTTATTATCAGTCGCAATGGCAAAACCTGTCGTGTTTCAGCACGGCAAGCCTTAAAAATTGCCAGAAGCAAACAAAATCTGAAAGGAGGTATAAAAATGCGACTACGCTCTATCTCGACCTTAACAACTACTGTGGTTGTCTTTTGGATTTTTTCGTTTCTTGCTGGTTGTACTGGTAGTCCAGTCCAAACCGGCTGGCGCGCATCTGACAACAAAAAAACGATGGTCCATGTGCGCCCTGATATGTCCGTTGATGAAGTTTCGAAAATCATGGGGCCACCCGACAAAACCGAGTTGTATCGTGGAAAAAACAACGAGGCGATACTTGTTTACCTGTATATAACTGAGGGCATGGATCTATATAGCCGACAATGGAACGAGAGTAATTATACACCCTTTATTTTCATCAACGATCGACTCCATGGGTGGGGTTGGCCGAATTTAGAGGCAACTGCTCAAAAATACGAATTTGTCATCAAGGAAAGATAAATACGGTAATGGCAGTTTTGTGAAAGAAGGGTATTTAAAAAACGGGAACTTCTTATAACAGCAGGAGCGATTTGTTTTGGGCGTATTATACAGAATAATTATCGTTAGCTGGAAGTACTTAATGAAAATGAAATGGGACATGTTATTGCCTTTGCTGATAACTACTGTTGTTGCTTTAGCAGGTTGGTTTGTTGTCGATTGGCTATCGTCACAACGTGATCAAGAAAATAAACGTAGAGAGCTTCGTGTACAACATCTTCTTGAGGCATATCAGAATCTGATGGATGCTGCATGCTATTATAAACTTAAGGGGCAAGAAAAAACTCTTCAGTTGGTTACGAAAGCTTCCACCAACATACAACTTTTTGGAAATGATGTACAGATTCAAATGGGTCGCAAATTTACTAATGGGTACGCTGCTGGCGAAACAGTTTTATTAACCGAACTGCTTAAAAATCTACGTTCTGATTTGCGAAAAGAATTGAAGCTTCCAGTAACAAAACAGGAACTATACGGGTTTAAGGCAGAAAAGAAAAACCAAGATGGAGTTCCGGTGAATTCCGAGACGACCCCGGGAAACTAATGACGAGTTTTCTGAGCAGAAAGCCAAAAGTTGCGTTTTTGACCTAAAGGCGGGTATTGTTGACTTACATTGAGGCATTGTACCTGCCTGCCGGTAGGCAGTAAGGATTTATGGACAGGTTTAATGAGATGTTCATTTGTTGCCTAAAAACACAAAAAAATAAATTCGACAGTGCGTATTTTTTTGTATACAATACTTCGTTATATGGCGAAGTATAGGAGATATAACAATGCGTGAAGTACTGGATATTGCCAAGGCGATTTCCGATCATAACAGGGTTCGTGCACTAATGATGCTTGCGGGTGGTGAACTTTGTGTTTGCCAGATCATTGAGATGCTGGGACTGGCCCCATCGACGGTATCAAAGCACATGTCCATACTTCGGCATGCTGGTTTGGTTGAAACACGAAAGGAAGGCCGGTGGATTTA
>CAZEWB010000874.1:0-1974 GCA_964515655.1 uncultured Bacteroidales bacterium | reverse complement strand
CAGCTTACATTCACATCTTCCCTGCCCGCTCCTATTCCGGTACGCACTTTTCCGGTACTGCGGTTGAGAAAGCGTATATAATTGGCAGCTTCCCTGACCTCATCGGGATTCAGCATATCAGGATATGTAACCGTTTCGATCAGTGGCATGCCAAGACGGTCGGTCTTATATATACGTACGTGGCCGATATCAGATATTTCGCGGCATGAGTCTTCTTCGATACTTAGCTGGATGAGCCTGACTTTTTTATTTTTGAGAGGTATCTCGCCTTCTACCCCAAGGATCGCTGTACGCTGAAAACCTGTAGGAATGCTGCCGTCAAGATACTGTTTGCGTGTTATATGAACTTCGCCAACAATATTCAATTTGCTTAACAAAGAAATTTCAAGAGCGATTCCCAATGCTTCCCTGTCAATTTTAAAAGGAGGAGTGTCGTCAACTTCATACGTGCAGGCGGTTTCGTTCTTGATACGATATACAATTTCCTTACGTGTTTTAAATTCCATAAGAGCGGTACCATCGTATTCGCCAAGTTCGCTCAGTGTAGGACGCATGTGCCTGATTATTTCAGCATCGTAATCTTTACTGAAGTTATACATGCCTGCCGGACAGCGGCAAAACAGTTTTTCTTTGGTAAGCAGTTGCTGGTGCACTTCAAGCCCCGACATAAAGCCTATCCTGTCGTAATCGGCCTGAGTGGCTTTTCTCCGGGGAACATACCCGATTATTTCACGTGTCTTTTCGTAATTCTCCCTTGCATTGATCCGTTTCATTTCAGGTTTTTCTTAATTTGCATACAAAAATGATAAAAATAAATCAATATTCATCGGAGCCCGGACTATTTTTTATCAATCATGCCAAATTAGCAGACTAATAATCGTTTTGAAAAAATGATTACTTTAGTATCAAATTTTTAATCATGCTTCCAGACGGCAGGGACCTCTCACCCTGGATATATTTCCTTACCTCCCGCAGTTCAGGCCCCGGTGGCCAGAATGTCAATAAGGTCAATACACGCGTTGAACTGCATCTCGAACTTGAGAAATGCAATATCCTGTTGGACGATGAAAAAGAAAAGATAAAAGCAGCATACCCCGGAAGGGTCAGATTAAACGGACATTTCATTATAATCAGGCAGACCGAGCGCTCGCAGCTTAAAAATAAGAATAAAGCAGTTTCGGTACTTTATGAACTTATATCTGCCGCATTAAAGCCAAAGAAAAAAAGAATACGAACAAAACCAACAACCGAAATGGTTCATAAACGGCTGGAGAAGAAGAGAAGACATTCGGAGAAAAAACGCAGCAGGCGCTATGATTTTGAGGTATGATTTTTGAATAAAGCCGTAGTTATGTTTTTTACATTTAATATAGTATTATTAATTCTAAACCTCTCTTTTTCAGGCGGAGAAGGGAAAGGCCACATGGGAGTCGACCCTGATTTATTCCCCCCAATGCAGGTAACTCCCCTCTCCGGCGCCTATTTTAATAAGGGGGAAGTACAATTCACATGGACAAGAACAGGAAAAAAACATGTTTACGAATTAATGACCGCAAAGAATCCCGACTTTTCCGATGGTATCCGATACGCCTGCACAGATACCACTTTCAAGATAAACTTCAACGAAGACAACACTGTTATATATTGGAAAGTAAGAGCATTCAAAAACAAGAAAACATTCAGCGAATGGTCGCCTGCATTCACATTTTATGTCGGGTTACAGCCGGTTCAGATCAACACAGGCGGGTGCAACCGCGACTGCGCTCATTGCAAACATCCCTGCGGAAGAAGAAGGGCGCCGGATTACGACATCATTATAAAAAAGGAATAACTCATAAATCCCAAGATCCAAGTCCCAAGAACCAAGCCCCAAGGGACTTACTCCCTTGGAATTTGAGACTTGGAATTTGAGGCTTGGGGCTTTTTCACTGTCTTTTGCATAACATCATCCCAAACACCCCAAACACACCCAAC
>CAZEWB010000873.1:624-1980 GCA_964515655.1 uncultured Bacteroidales bacterium | reverse complement strand
AAAAATATTTTAATATAGTCTATAAAATCTATAGATTATATATATTTGTAAAAAATTATTTTATGAAAAAACACGTGTTGTTTCTGGTAATCAGTATCATAACCTTAAATATTCGGGCGGCGGAGCCTGATAGCCTGAACAAAGGCTCAATAATTATTTCCGGCGAGATGAGGCCCCGCTTTGAGCTAAGGAAAGGATATAAGACGCTAATATATGATAGCCTTGTGCCGGCTTCATTTGTTTCCCAGCGCTCGAGACTGAACTTTGATTTCAAAAACCATTATCTGCGTTTTTATATTTCGTTGCAGGATGTGCGTATCTGGGGTGAAGATGTTTCAACATCGGACCAGAAATTTCCGGGTTTGTTTGAATCCTTCGCTGAGGTTAATTTATGTAAAAACTGGAAGATACGGGCAGGCCGACAGGTTCTTGCTTATGATAGCGAAAGGCTTTTTTCCGGAAACAACTGGAAACAGGCTGCACGCAGTCACGATGCGTTTAGGCTGATGTACAGGGGCGATAACATAATAATGGAACAGGTACTTGCTTTTAACCAGACTAAAGAAAATTCGAACGGAACAGAATACTCCCCGACGTTCAGTAACTACAAATTTCTGGCTATGAACTTTTTAAAATACAAGGTATCGGAACAGTTCATTGTAACTGCTTTGAATACGGCTGACGGTTTTCAGGATGTGAACAGAGCTGAGAATATGTATCTTCGTTATACGCTTGGTGGCAGACTTGAGTACAAGAAAGACAAACTTTATGCAACAGCAGCATCATGGTATCAGTGCGGAAAAACGGACAGCCTCTATAAAATACATTCATGGTACTTACATGCTGAAGCAAAATACGAGGCAATAAAAAATCTATTTGTAACAGGAGGCGCTGAAATTCTCAGCGGCAACATTAACGGGCAGGGAGCAACACTTAACAGGGCATTTGTTACCTTATACGGCAGCGGTCACACATTTATGGGTTACATGGACTATTTCACTTCATTTCCGGGAGATACTAAAAAAGATGGTCTGGTTAATCCATACTTATATCTTCAGTTTAAGACCGGGAAATTCAATCTGAAGTTCAATAATCATCTTTTCTTTCTTCAGTCAGATTCACAGCAACTTGACAAATATCTTGGTTTCGAGAGCGATTTGGTTGTAAATTATAAGGTAAGTGATTTTGCTTCAGTTGAATTCGGTTTTTGCTACTTCAGTCCTACCGAAAGCCTTAATAAAATTAAGAATGTGACCACACCTGACCCGTTCCAGCATTTTTCGTATGTTACATTCATGGTACTTACATGCTGAAGCAAAATACGAGGCAACAAAAACCCCAAACACACCCAACACA
>CAZEWB010000873.1:0-614 GCA_964515655.1 uncultured Bacteroidales bacterium | reverse complement strand
TGTGTTGGGTGTGTTTGGGGGGGTTTTTTAATAAATTGAAAATCAACCCTGAAAGGGTTGAATATAATTTCTTCCAATAGTTTTCATATTCAAGATTTTCCGGATGTATCAAGATTTTTTTCATTAATTTTTACCTCCGTTCTGTCGGGCGACAGACCGGGGTAAGTGGAATTAAAGAGAAAGATTAAAATGTCAGGATATTTTTTGTTTCAGAAAAAAACACTACTTTTGCCGTCCCGAATATTGAAAAAATCATAATATGAAAAGGACATTCCAACCATCCAACCGCAAACGGAAGAACAAACACGGTTTCCGTGAAAGAATGGAAACTGCAAACGGACGCCGTGTGCTGGCTTCCCGCCGTGCAAAAGGGCGCAAAAAACTTACAGTAAGCGACGAAACCAAACATAAGGCATAGTCATAACCGTATTTTTCAATAATAAATCCCGGAAACGGGATTTTTTTTGTATCTTTATTTGTAAAATAACATAAAAAATGAAAAATCTTGTAGTACTTACAGGCGCCGGTATCAGCGCCGAAAGTGGTATAAAGACATTCCGTGATGCAAACGGATTGTGGGAAGAATATGATGTTATGGAAGTCGCTTCAATAGA
>CAZEWB010000872.1:0-1984 GCA_964515655.1 uncultured Bacteroidales bacterium | reverse complement strand
AGCTATAAACTTAATATTTTGATATGAAGTATTTATTTTTTCTGACAGCCATTGTCCTCCTGATGTGGTCCTGCGGAAACGGGACTGATTCCAATCAGGACAATTCTACTGATACCACTGTAACAGAAGGCGATACAAATGAAATTATGAACGAAGTTGTTTATCAGGTACTATCCCCTGATGAGTACTTTTCGCTTCTCGACAGTAAAGTCCTTAAATTCAAATCAGGGATCACCCACGACGAAAAGAAACAATACGAAAGCCGTGCAGGTAAAGAACTTAACATGGGCGTATATATTTCAGATCTGGCATATCTTAATAACTTCGGTGAAATGAAGACCGCAGTACTTTATTTTGCCAGGGTTCGCGAATTGGCCGATCAACTCGGACTTTCCTCAGCTATTCCTGAAAAGACAATGAAAAAGTTAGATGATAATTCATCCAATCCGGATTCAATCCGTAAGATATCCGATGAATCATTCTTCAATGTCATTCAGAGCCTCGAAGAATCAGGCAATGGAAAATCGCTGGCATTTATTATAACAGCAGGATGGATCGAGACATTATACCTTTCCCTTCAGTTAACAGATGTAAAGAAGTTTGACTATAAGAACACTCTTATCCAGCGTATCTGCTCTCAAAAGGTCACTTACGGGAATATTATCAAGAACCTTGAACGCTTTCAGGATAATCCCGATGTTAAGTCACTTCTCGACCAGACTTCAAAACTTGGTATTTTCTTTGATGCTCTTGTAAAGGAAGAAATTGAAGTAAAACAGGATACTACCAAAACTGTGATAGGGAAACCTGTAATATGGAAAACCGACAATAACCGGTTCAATAAGTTTATTGAACAGGTTAATGCTATTCGTAAATCAATTGTTGAACAATCCTAATTAAAATACTATGAAAAATCTGATTATAATTGTATTCGGAATCATCAGTATTTCTGCTTTTTCGCAAAACTGTGGTGAATTTCTGAATAATGGCAAAATCGGAGTTAAATATCCGTGGAAATTCGACAATCAGTCAAAAACAGGATTGTTTCTGGCAGGCAAGACCAGCATCATTAATATTGTATGCCAGGAAGGTAAGGACTATAAAATTACATTCTCAATTTCCTCGAGTATTCTTAAGGATGTTACAATCGCTATTACCGACGCCGAAGGAAATGAGTATTATACTTATGGTGCGGTTAGCAAATCTGAAAAAGATCTTGCAGAAAAAAGAAAACTGATGATCTCACTCGAGAATCAAAAACTTACTATTAAAAACTCCAAATCCAAGCTTAAGATCAGTGGCGACATTGAAAACCTTAAACTGGAAATCTCTAAACTGGAAACTGAATCATTAGGTGGAGGATACGGAGCGCCTAAGATGTATTTCGAATTTACTCCTGCCCAGGCAATGAACCTGTCAGTTAATATAACGTTAGGCTCTACCAAGTACAAAGGCTGCATTGCAATGCTTGTAAGCAATAAACCGGGAGAAAAACTGGGCTTCTGATCTCAGAGTTCTATTCTCTTCTGGCTATATATTGTCCCTACTTTTATCCGTTGCTCAATAGGGACTCCAAAAATCACGTCAGCGCTGCTTATATTAATATCTGTCAGTTCTATCAGACCTGTTCCTTTTGCATATTTTTCGTCCCTGTAGAATTTGTTTATTAATGAAGTCTCATCTCTTTCATTTACAGTTACTGTTGAATCGTAACTTACACCATTCAGGCTATAAGGAATTGCAAAATCAGTTATTACATAATCCTGCGCTTCATTTGTATTAAAGGTATTGCCGTTCCATGTTTTGTTCTCTTCAAGCGGAAATGTAAGTTTTAAGAAATGTATATTTTCTTCACTTACAACCAGTTGAGAAAATTTAAAATATGCAAACCATACATCTTTAATGATCCATTGGGCTGAATCAGAATCTTTAGTATACCTGTTTATTGGATAGATCAGTTTGTTATAGTTATCGTAATAAGGAG
>CAZEWB010000871.1:0-1985 GCA_964515655.1 uncultured Bacteroidales bacterium | reverse complement strand
CATAACCGTTTTTTCAAATTCAGTTGTTGCTTTCTCGATATTGCCAAGATTATAATATGTAATTCCAAGATTGTAATGAATTTGCGTATAATTAGGAGCAAGTCTTGTTATTCCAAGATAACAATTTAGTGCTTCCCCCCATTCTCTCTTCTGGGCATAGACGTAAGCAATCTTATATGGTACTTCGATGTTGGTTGGCTCATACTTTAGTGCTTTCTTGTATTCTATTATTGCCCCATCCCATTCCCGAGGAGTATCTCTGCAAAGAACTCCATTTCGCAAATGAATATCAGCAAAATAGTATCGGATTGGCTGAATAATAAGAAAGATTCCTATAATACTAAAGAACGCTGACCACAAAATTATTCCAGCAACACTTGGCACTCTTCTTTCAATTCCATCTGGGGCAGTTTCTTTTGGAATAGTTTCCTCTTCTTTTTCAGGTATAAGTACAATTGCAATGGATATTCCCATCATTAACCAGAAAAAAGGAGCAAGGTGATATCTGAAGCTCGGACATCCTGATTTTACACTGCTCAAAAAACATGCAAAAACTCCTACCACACATCCAAGTAGAATATTTTGCCTTGGTTCGTTTAAAGCAGTAAAGTTTTTTATACCTGTTTTTAAAAAAGTAACGACAACCCATATAAATATTCCAAGACCAACAATACCCATTTCTGCAAGAATTTCAAGGAATTCATTATGTGCATGCATAGTGTTATGACTTAATAAATTAAATCGATAATAGCCAGGCCTGTATTCAGGAAAAACCTGCTGAAATGCACCAAGACCAATTCCGAACACAGGATGGCCCAGAAACATTTTGTAGGCAGTATGTAGTAATGTTATTTTTTTGTTTAGAACATCAGGACTTTTGGGTCGGTATGTATAGGTATAAGGGTAAAGGATAAATTTTGCTGATTCCTTTATAGCATATCCCATTCGAACAATTTGTCGTCCATAGTAGTCTTTCACAGAGAGGGCACTATTGTATACGTGCAGTTCGTCTCGAATATTTTGCTGTCCCTGATAATCTTTCGTAGGAGCAAAATGGATTAGTCCAACTATTATACAAAATATTAACATCACGACTAGAAAGGCATGTCTTAACCTTGAAGGATTCTTTATTCTTATTTCCTTTAACTTCAGAACTGTAAAGAATAGAATCCCCAAACCGAGACTTATCACACTGAAGACCACTCTAGTTAAATAAAGTGCTATAAACAATAAGAGAATGAAAAGAGTGAAACTAATCTTTTTTCGAAAGGCATCCAATGAAATAAGAACGCCAAGAACTACAGGGATAACAAGCAATAAAAAATCTGAAAATTCATAGGGACAACAGAGAGAAGAAGGCACCATTTCCTGAGATGCCCAGGATATGAAATCATACCCGAAATGCTGAAATACTCCATAAACTGCAGTTAATCCACTAGTGATCAGAAGTGTAATTAAAATGCGGCGGATTTTTTCCCAATCCCTGAAATTATTAACGACTACAAAGAAAAGAATAATATAACTTGCAAAACGATAGAGTTCCTCAAAAGAAGCATACTTATATGGTGAAGTGAAAAATGTAACAATGCACCACAGGAAGAAAGCCACTACAGGGAAATTGACAGGTGTTTTGGCAAAATTGAATTTTCCAAGTACAATGCATTTTAGCATCCAAGCGAAAAAAGTTGTAAAAGTTATTGCTTGAGAATAGACAAGTTTAATAAGAGCAGCATCATTTGCCCTCGTACCAACTACAGAAGGAACAAGTGAAACAAGCAAAAGGATACCAGTTTCAATTATCCAGTCCAAGAAATGAATGAATTTTGTGCGGGCATCAGTAGAATTTTTCTTCCATGTCACCCACAATACTATCAAAGGGATTATGAATATGAATGAAAATAGCAAAAGTTCCAGCCAAGATGAACCTTTCCAACTTTCAAACCAGCTCAATATATAGATTATTGGTAATACTCGCCACCAGACAA
>CAZEWB010000870.1:1766-1985 GCA_964515655.1 uncultured Bacteroidales bacterium | reverse complement strand
AGTTACGATTTTATTCGTACTATTTTTGGCATTTAACGCAAGTAAATCCCAAACCTGTATTAATGATTATACACAGATTAATAATCCATATTATGCGACCGATTTTGGGCGCACTTCCTATGTTACTGTTTCTTCTCCTACTACAGACGGCATGCAGGATTATCTGGATGAAGCTAATTCATTGGAATTCTGGGTTTTTCCCCAATGGAGTGAAACAAG
>CAZEWB010000870.1:0-1756 GCA_964515655.1 uncultured Bacteroidales bacterium | reverse complement strand
TGTGTTGGGTGTGTTTGGGTTTGTGTTTTATGTTCAGTTATGGAGAGTGGGACGATGATCACAATTGTCTTTTTGTTGCTTTTGAAAGCGTTGACCATGGCGGTGAAAACTGGGCTATCCGTGTTTCAGACGGCAATGACGACGGAAGCAACTCTGACCTGATATGGGATTTTTCCAATGCTTATTACGTAAGTAATTTTAAAAATAAATGGACACACATCTGTGTTACATTGGATTCGCCCCCCACTACCGATGATGGCGCAACTGTACGTTTGTATGTTAATGGCGTTCTAAAAGAAACACAAACAGGTTTTGATTTAATAAGTTATACCGATGCCAACAAAACCCTTCAGAAATATTGTTATCTCGGTGAAAACGGCAATTATAACGAGTCATTTTATGGTTATATGTCGGGGTTTAGATTATGGAATAGGACACTTACCAGCGGTGAAATAAATTATGTGTATAAGAAGACTTTTCAAAGTTCACAAACTTTTAATACAACTTATTCCTATTTATTTAGCAATTTAATAGTGAATATGTGCAGGAATTACACCAATTATGATATCTGGTCAACAACGGTTGGTGCATTAGGAATTGGAATGAATGAATATCTTCTTGGGACACATTATAGTTATTTCCACCCGGGATACGCCCCAAAAGTATTTAACCTGACAAAAACTGAAGAATGCGATTATATCAGGCTTGACTGGCAAAAAGATAATCATGGTACTGCTTACGTTTACAGGAAGAGAACATCCAATCCGCCTGAGACATCTTATACGCTTTTATGCAGGACAAATTCAAATTACTACATTGATGGAACTGCAGTGCCCGGAGAAATTTATGAATATTATGTGGACAACAACTGGTATAATGATGACGACCCCCATAATTACAACTCCGGCGTATATGATTCAGAAGATGAATTTATAAGCGCTACATCAAAAAAATATCCCAAAGCACAAAACTTTTTTGTGAATGATGATGCATCCACAGGCAACTGCAATGGACAGGTAAAATTAAAATGGGATGCTATTACACCAACCCCTTCCAGTTATTACATTATATATAAAGTAGAAGAAGGTTCATGGGATACACTTGTAAAAGATTTAACCGCAACAGAATATACACACAATGTAGGAGCTGACTCACTGGGTAAGAAGATTTCATACATGGTTGACGGAGCAGGAGATGGATGCATTAATTACAGTTCTGAAATATCAGGCTCAGCTAATAAAGTCTGCACGACAAAACCCACAAATGTAGTTTCTGTTGAAAATAATGGTAATATGAAAGTAACATGGGATTTTACACAATCAGGTGCGCCCGCTACAGTGTTCAAAGTGTACAGGAAAACAGGAATTTTAGCTTATGAAATGATTGCGCAGAATGTTGATGTATCATTAAAAGAATATATTGATTACGATGCCAAAATGTGCGTAGAATATAAATACAAGATTGAAGCATACAACCAGTGCGGAGCATCAAACTCCCTTTCCGATGAATCAAATGCCACTACATTAAATTTACAGTTTGATAATGTTTTTACATATCTTGATGGCGGAGTAGAAAAATCCTATTTTGATGCATCCAAAGGTTATTACAATCAAAAGATTGAATTGGAATGGAAAGTGAATCCGAATAAAATCGGGGTTATTGACAAATACGAAATATACCGCAAGAAAAGCGGGCAGTCCTACACCTTGTTTACTACTATTGCAAATGCAAACACAACCCCAAACACACCCAACAA
>CAZEWB010000869.1:0-1986 GCA_964515655.1 uncultured Bacteroidales bacterium | reverse complement strand
GTGTTGGGTGTGTTTGGTTTGGGGTTTCCCTGAAGCAATAATGCAGGTATACAACAGATGGGGCGACCTGATCTTTAAATCCGCATTCAACAACGATTTCTGGGATGGGACATGGAATGGCGAGCCTATGCCTATGGGAGCTTATGTGTTTATCCTTGACCTGAAAAATGACGAAGAACCCATACAGGGAGTGGTGACAATAGTGTATTAGTATTATCGATCATTAAGTAAAAATAACTGGCTTTGGCTATTACCATTGGTTGTCATTTCATATTTCAGTTTTGTTATAAGTAATTTTTCTTTTTTTATTGCTTCAATATCTGTTATTTTGTATCTTTATACTTTGGAAATTGATTTTCCTGTCTAATACAAAAATTAACAACAATGGCAATATGAAAAAGATATTTTCAATGAAATTATTCATTTCATTTATCCAGTCTTTATACTTTATAGCAGGATTTGCACAGAATGAGAACGACATCTGGTACTTCGGTGAGTTTGCAGGAGTGACATTTGCTTCAGGATCACCAGTCGCTTTATCAGACGGGACTACCAACCAATGGGAAGGTGTGACAACTGTTTCTACCGGAGCAGGGAGCCTGCTTTTTTATTCCGATGGAATTACAGTGTGGAACGCTGCACATAATCCTATGCCTAACGGGACAGGACTTATGGGCGACTGGTCTTCCACCCAATCTGTAACGGCAGTTAAAAAACCCGGAAGTTCCAATATCTATTATTTATTCACAACCCCGAATATGGGAGGAGCCAACGGATTCAGATATTCAGAAATTGACATGAACCTTAACGGGGGATTAGGTGATGTTACTGC
Source organism: uncultured Bacteroidales bacterium (assembly GCA_964515655.1). Taxonomy (GTDB): domain Bacteria; phylum Bacteroidota; class Bacteroidia; order Bacteroidales; family GWA2-32-17. Next base: position 1,154 of record CAZEWB010000869.1, on the reverse strand, counting down.
GACAAAGAACGTTTTTTTACAAAATGATGTTTCTGAAAAGGCAACTGCCGTAAGGCATAGCAATGGAACTGATGTCTGGGTCATCACTCAATCATCATTAAACAACACCTTCTATATATACCTTGTTTCAAACTCAGGAGTTAGCCTGGATCATACCAACAGCGTTGGAACAGGACCTGCCTTTCTTGCTGATGTGCCCGGACAGTTTCGTTCGTGCAATAACAGGCTGGCCATTGGTTATTCAGCTTCGAGGATCGTAGAGCTTTATGATTTTGATAATTCTACCGGTACAATATCAAATCCCAAACCTCTTACTCCATTATCAGCCTTTTATCTATATGGTCTTGAGTTTTCACCTGACGGATCGAAGTTATATGTCAGTTACGATGTCGAAAAAACCATTTATCAGTACGATATGCTTGCCTGTGATATTGATGCGTCAGGAGTATTAATTGGAACATCTGCCTCTTATACTGAGGCATTAATGTTGGGACCCGATAACAAGATCTATGTGGCTTTATGGGATGTCTCATATCTCGGGGTAATAAACAACCCTAATACTGCGGGGGCCGGGTGTGGTTTTGTTGACAATGCTGTCTGGCTTGGAGGTTCACCAAAATTATCAGAAATAGGATTGCCCGATTTTATCCACACATTTTCATGTCCTCCCTGGCCTTCATCTCCCGATGCAGCAGGTCCTATATCCGGGACTTCACCTGTATGTGAGGGTCAGAACGGAGTATCATATTCGGTAAGCGCGATCGCAAATGCCACGAGCTATATATGGTCATACAGCGGGACAGGAGTGACGATAAACGGCTCCGGCACCAGCATAACTCTGGATTTTTCGGCAGGCGCTACAGGCGGAGACCTTACTGTGTACGGCTCAAATTCCTGTGGGGACGGAGCATCATCAAGTTTCACCATTTCTGTTGTCCCGCCGCTGTCATCTCCTACATCAGTTACTGCCACATCAACGACAATTTGTTCCGGGCAGTCCACCGTGCTTAGTTACACCGGAGGTTCGGGCACAACCTTCAACTGGTATACCGGATCGTGCGGAGGAACACTTGTCGGCACAGGAAACAACTTATCGGTTTCACCGGCTTCAAACACTACATACTATGGAGCATGGAAAAACAAAACCAAACACA
>CAZEWB010000868.1:0-1993 GCA_964515655.1 uncultured Bacteroidales bacterium | reverse complement strand
CCTTCGATCATTATTACCAGCGACCTGTTGTCGAGCATCAGCCTCACTATTTCACTCATCGAAACCAGGTATTCGGGTTTTACAAACGACAGGAGTGGGTCAAAATAGATTTTAATATCGTAGACCAATTTCTTTTCAGTCATTTTTTCCCAGTCAGGCGGCCTTTCCTGAATAACTTTTTCAATTTTTTCGGGTTTCTTTTCAGCATCAGGAAGAATATCTTTCTCGGTGTTAAGACTTGGCAATGTCCACACAGTATCCCCGTCGAGAAGTATAAAGTTCATGTCGGGCTTGTTGTTCAAGGCATCATAGAAGTATACCTTCCTGGTCCTCTCGTGATAAATGGCAGTCTGGTCGAGTATGGTAAGCATTGTTGAATCGGTGGTTTCTATCGCCTGTTCGATCAGGTTCAGCAGATTGTCCAGATTCTTATCCTTCACGGCGGTCTTGTTTATATACTCTTCGCTGAAACGTTCAAGTTTTTCCTGCCCGAGACTGTCGGACTTCTCAATGATATTCTCAATTATATTGAGAAGTTTCTCATAACGTTTTTCCGCAGTAGTATCATTTAACTTAAAGAGCGTATCGCTATTTTCTTTGTAAACATCATAAAAAATATTCCTTACTGTAATTTCCTGTCCGAGTTCTTTATTATTCCCCACGGTAATCTTATTGAGATGTATTTCCTGAAACATTTCGTAGAAGTATGTCTGGTCGGGCACCGATATTTCAATAAGATAAGGATAATAATTGTCAGCTTCTATTATCATATCGTACTTTTTATTCGGTGGAAATATCATGAGATACTTACCGGTAACCGGATTAGGATTGTATACGTACTTAAGTTTTTGTCCGGTTTCTTTATCAACGACCCTTATTCTGGCGTTTACAGGTTTTGCAGGTATGCCCCCTGTAATGGTTCCTTTGATCAGAGTGAGAGGAATGCTTTGATGAAGGACAGCTTTATATATATCCTGATTCCCGTTGGCATTTCCCTTTGCCGAAGAAAAATATGCATGGTTGCCATCTGCCATAACGATAAAGAACTGGTCGTTGTAAGTAGTATTTATGGGATAACCGGCATTCTGCGGTACCGTCCATGAACTGCAGTTATTATCGCAAACCGAGATAAAAATATCAAATCCCCCGATGGTATTATGCCCGTCGGAGGCAAAGAAGAGTGTACGTGTATCTGGATGAATGAAGGGACTGATATCGTCATATTCCGTATTGATGCTGACGCCAATATTGACAGCTTCTCCCCATTCGCCGTTTTCATTCTTCTTTGACATGTAAATATCAAATCCCCCGTAACCACCTGCGCGGTTACTGCTGAAATACAGCATCTGTCCGTCGGGAGTCATACTGCAGGATTTTTCATCTGCCATACTGTTGACAGTTGCCGGGAATGGAGTTAGTTTTAATACCTTATTGTTTTCAACATTTCCATAATACAGGTCATAACTGCTGCCGACCTTTAATGAAAAGAACAACTCCTGTCCATCAGCTGATATTCCACACAGGCTTATTGCAGAATAACTGATGTCTTTGGGTAATACCAGTTCGGCAGGCTCCGACCATTCGCTATTATGGTTCTCGGAATACATTATCATTGTTAACGTATCAATATCCAGACCTTTGAATCTTTTGATGAATTGACGGGTAAAGAACAATATGGTTTCGTCTGCATTAACATAGGGGAGAACTTCGCTTTCATTTGAATTGACAGGCTTTCCCAGATTCATTATTTCAACATTCAGGGTATCCTTTACCACATCCCGGGCAAACGAACATATCTCTATCATCCGTTTTACATATCTCTCGTTATAATCCTTTTTATCAGAAAGTTTAAGATAACTTTCGAACTGATGGACAGCCTGCCCGAACTGACCGTTGAGGTGATATAAACGACCAAGATCTACTAAAACAGCCTTGGGTAAAAATGATTCACCATGTTTCTGTGCATACTCAAGATAAGGTATTCCTTTCGCTT
>CAZEWB010000867.1:0-1994 GCA_964515655.1 uncultured Bacteroidales bacterium | reverse complement strand
CTGAAAGTTTCGTCGGGTATTGTTTCGAGATTTTTACGTATGATTGCATCTAATCAGGGAGGGCTTGTAAACAATAGTAATCTCTCAAAGTCACTCGGGATCTCTAATGCTTTGGTTAACGATATTATTGATTATTTAAATGCCGTCTTCCTGATCCGGATTCTCGAACCTTTTCATGTTAATATTAAGAAACGACTCACAAAATCCCCGAAAATATATATACGGGATAGTGGATTAATGCATTTTTTTAATGGAATACCGGATATGAATGCCCTTCTCGGGAACCACCTTGCCGGCTGTTCGTGGGAGGGGTTTTGTATTGAGCAGATAACAGGAAGCCTGGGTGATAGTTTTTCTTATTTTTTTTACAGGACTCAGGATCAGGCAGAATGCGACCTGGTATTATGTAAGAGCAATAAACCGGTAATATGCGTTGAGATAAAACTTAGCTCTTCACCAAAAAGAAGCCGTAGCTTTTCGACGGCGATTAATGATTTGGGGACAAAAGAAAACTACATAATTATCCCGGATTGCTCAGTTGAATTCCCTCTATCGGAAAATATTAAGGTAACAGGGTTATCAGGATTCATTGGTAAAATGAAAGGGCTAAAGAAAAAGTAACTGTAATCAGTAATCAGTTATCAGTAAGTGGTCGTGGGCCAATGCGCTCACGAAAAAGCCACTGATTACTGATCACCGATAACTGATTACTGGCTACTGAGACAATTAATTACTCGAGATCCTCTGTTTAGCGTACAGCGAAAAATAAAGCCCCACCCTGCAATACATCCCGCTATAATTTACATACATAATTTCTTTATCGATATTGTTGCTGTATAAAGAGGAATACCCGGTTGAACTGTTGCTGTTTTCGAAACTATTCTCAGCTTTCATAAACCTGTATCCAATACGCATATTGGCAACAAATCTTTTTGAAATTATCCACTCTAACCCCGTTGCAAAATGTCCTGAAATACCTGACGATGCAAACATTTCGTATTTTACACCATGAATAGTAATATAGCCTGTCATAAAACCAGGATTAAGCCCTGTTTCTAAAACTGCATATATATTTTTCTTATAATTGAGGGAATGCCCGTAAGTAAGTGAAATAACCATACCCCAGCCTCCCAGACTAATCTCATTCTTAAAAGTATCTATATAATTCGATGCATTTATAAATCCCTTTGGCATTGCAAAGACCTCAAAACACGACGACAGCATATTCCTTTTGCTCACACCGATCGTAGAAGTCATGTTTACCATATATGAGTAACAATATTTTTTATCAGAAATTGTAAGGTTGTCATTGGCATTATAATAGCGCCAGAATTCAAGAAGATTGTCATTAGCGCTCCGGTCGTAATAATTTACGCCAAAACCAAAATTAAATCGCATGCTCATAAATTGTCTGTCGGTCCTTAACTGGTTATTTGCAACAGGAGCTATATAACTTATCTCTCGTCCATCCTTATAATGAATTCTTAAAACATCACTTTTAAAGACCGAATAGATCCCGGCCGGTTCGGGCTGTCCGAATTTCTTGTATTTTATCTCAGCCTTTGCGGTATCTGTAATTGTGGCAATTATTCTGACCCCGGTTTTAAGGACTATGGTATCCTGACTTTTTGCGAGCAACGAAAACAAGAGAATGGGGATAATAAAACAGAGGTTTTTCATATTAGTTTTTCGTTGGATTCTGTATGCAAATCTAATATTTTAAATTAAGCATTTTCTATTATCATGGGCTAAATTACATTTTAAGGCCTAGAAGAAATTTTATTACCTATCATGTAATTTCAAATAACATGAGAAAGGACTCCGAAGGAGTCCAACCCCAATAACCCCGGACGAAGTCCGGTGGTTACAACAAAGAAGAAATGACAACCCCGGAGGGGTTGAACAGCCATACTTTCAGACAATTGCGTAGGCTGTTTTGGTTCAACCCCTTCAGGCATATGCGTCAACTTAATGCCGTAGTTTCATATATCTGA
>CAZEWB010000866.1:0-1995 GCA_964515655.1 uncultured Bacteroidales bacterium | reverse complement strand
CAATAGAATAAGAACGGTAAAATAAGCGGCCATGCGTTTCTGGATGTACAGCATCCAGTATTTTTGAGGCAGGAGATTATCGTTTTTTAGATTTTGTTTAAAGATAATTGCAGACAGAGGTGTAATAAAGTTTCGGAGCGTTTCTTCAGAGGCTAAAACGTTTGAAGGATAACTGATCGTCACTATTGGAACAATTGTTTGCACATGGCCGGTTTCTTCCTTTTTCAGAACATTCATCAGAGTGATTTGCTCTGGATTCGATTTTAATGCCTGTCGACAGTAGCTTACGGTCATATTAATATTGTCAACGTCAATGTCATGAATATCCTTTCCTGAAGATTTAGTGATTCTTATAAAACGGAGTTGTCCGTTCTTTACGAGAAATAGGGTTTTTTCCGTTTCCGACGTCGCAACACAGAAAATGGTTTTTTTGCTAAGTTCACCCGATGATTGGATAACTTTCGAAAGTGTAAGTATATCAGGATATATATACTTAACCGATTTTCCGTACCTGTTGAATCGTTCGATAATGTCACCCAGTTCACTATTATCGACAGCGAAGTAAAACACATCCCTTAACCCTTTTTCTTCAACCGTTTTTTCTTTAAGAACAGTGTAGAAGAAAGAAAAACTACTGAGTTCCGGAAAGCGTTTCCTTATTTCGGTCTCAACGATTTTTTTAAGATACGCTGCTCTGGTGGGTGGGGCTGAGATAATGTTGCTGTAAAATCTTTTAAAATGACAGATGACAGTGAGGTTGGGCAATCTGGTGGTTTTTAGGAAAGAATCAAATTCCTCATCCTTGAGAATGAGTGTTTTTTGTACAACAGTTTTTCCTTTTCTCGATGATGCAAAGACGACCTTAATCAGGTCGTCTTCAAAACTAACTGCTACATGTCTATCCAAATTCCCTCCTGCTCTCTACTCTGTAAGGGGAAAAGATGAGTTATATATACTCCGTATTTCTTATACTTTCAAGTGTTTTTGAAAGTTATCACGATATTCTAGACCCCTCTCGTTTATCCCCCCGACGCCAAATCCAAATAAACCGGCAATCCCGCCAGCGCCGTCACCCCCGTATCCTTTTTGGTTTCCGGGGAAGCAAAAAGCGCAGTGACAATCATTGTACTGTCGGGGGATGAAATTTTAATGACAGAAGCAGGAAGTTTGGGGCCAATTAATGCTCAAATACAAATTGGGCGGTCAACCATATCTGCTTACGACTACAAAGGATGGGTCGATGCAAAAAGAAAAGAGGCTGAAGATAAGGGGAAATTAAATCCATTCGATGCAACTATGGTTGCCCAGATTACCCCTGGAGAACTGGGAAGTGTATTAAATGCTCTGAAATTTGCAGAAGATTTGGTCAGGAAATGGCTGATAAAATATAAGTTTAAAAAATTGACCGAAACAGTATCCCGGAAGATTCCAGTAACCGAAGATATGAAGAAGAAAATTGCGAGGGAAATAGCCGCGAAATTGATCAATCACAGAAAATTGAGATTGCATGGGAGGTCCATCAAGATAGGTGATCTGGAAGAAATCGGTTTGAAAATAAAAAAGGTGGAAGATGATCCTAAATTAGCTGTTAGTTGTTGAGTGCCAGGACATCGATAACGGAAAAATGTGCCAGCACATAGCAAACAAAGTTCTCTGACAATCGAATAGCTATCGCGTCATTCTGTGAACACCAAAATCTAGTATAACGTTTCATAAAAATATTTACAATTTGTCATTTCGAGCGGAGCGAGAAATCTTGTTCCGTATCAGTGAGATAGAAAGATTTCTCCCACGGTAGAAATGACAGTTTTTTAATGAAACGTTATACTAGTGCGGGTCTGGGGTAATCAGTTAGACGATTGGGATAGAAATAAAGGGGGTCTTTACCCGGGGAAGCGAGACATTATGGGGGATTATGAAGTTGTTGGCAAATCTTTTATAGCGTTAAATTTTTTTACAAAGAATGATGATCGTGGTGAGGTAAGCAGTGACGGA
>CAZEWB010000865.1:0-1997 GCA_964515655.1 uncultured Bacteroidales bacterium | reverse complement strand
CCGGTGACATTTCGCTGTTTCTTGTAAACACATTCAAAAATGCAGATAACATAAGTCTCGACTGGAAAAAGTACGACCGCTACGGACAGCAGCTCGAAGCGAAGTTCTGCTACCCTTACATCTTTTATCTTCCAACAGGTGTTGACCTGAAATTTGACCTTGTTAAAAAGGACAGTTCTTACATTAATACTTCCTTTAACTGGAATATTCCTTATTTCTTCAACGGAAATAACCAGGCTGGCCTTATTCTTGAAAAGAAAACTTCGAATGTGCTTACAACTGCTGCTGCATCCGGTATGGTGAATTTCGATAAGACATCAGCAGGTATGTTTCTCAAATGGAATAATTTCGACAGGGCTGTAATTCCAAGAAAAGGTGCGGGTATTGAGGTCACATTCCTTACTGGTAAAAAGGTAAGTGACAACAGCAATGATTCGTTAGCACCAACAACGACAGATGATTTTTTTGAACAGCAATCTTCTATTACTTTCTGCCACTCTTTTTCATCACTTTTATGCCTTAAACTGGACGCCCGGAGCGGATTCCTTTCAGGATCCGACATTTTTTTAAACGAGCAATGGCGTCTTGGTGGATTCAAAAGCCTGAGGGGATTTGATGAAGAAAGCATCTATGCTCGGAAATATATTTCAGGAAATATAGAATTGAAAGCCTTTTTCGGTGAATATTCAAACGCATTCGCTTTCTTTAATATCGCCGGGTACGAAAGAAATTATCCTGAAAATATTAGCGATACCCCTTATGGATTCGGCTGGGGAGTTGAACTGGAAACCCCTGCGGGAATATTATCATTGATATATGCTCTGGGAAAGCAATTTGACAATCCTGTTGAATTAAGAAACTCAAAAGTTCATATTTCTTTACTGAACAGGTTTTGAAAACCAATTCTCTTCACTATTTTTGAAAAAATTTATTAATGAGTTTATCTGATTACTTTTCTCCTTTCAGGAATAACATAATCGGGTTGGAGCAGGAATACCAAAGTCCTTATGGTATACAGAAAATTGTATATGCCGACTGGATCGCCGGCGGCCGGTTGTACAAGCCGATTGAAGAAAAGATATCGCATGTTTTCGGACCTTTTGTAGCAAATACGCATACCGAGACATCCGAAACCGGAACTTTAATGACAAATGCATACAAGGCGGCCCAGTGCATTATCAAACATCACGTTAATGCAGGGGAAAATGACATTCTTATAAATACAGGATACGGGATGACGGCTGCTGTCAACAAGTTTCAGAGGATTTTAGGCCTGCGCAGCTGCGGAAAAGTATTTGATACCAAATGTCTTGATAAAAGGGAAAAGCCTGTTGTTTTTGTAACTCACATGGAGCATCATTCCAATCACACTTCATGGTATGCCACCTTTGCGGATGTTGTTGTACTGCCTCCCGGAAAAGACATGCTTGTGGACCTTAATATCCTCGAAGATAACCTGAAAAAGTATAAAAAGAACAATTTTAAGATCGGCGCTTTTACAGCATGCAGTAATGTTACCGGGATAACAACTCCATATCATGAAATGGCAAAACTCATGCACAATCACGGTGGTTTATGCTTTATAGATTTTGCCGCTTCGGCCCCTTACTCAAATATTGATGTTCACCCAAAAGATCCTTTGGAAAAACTCGATGCAATATACTTTTCTCCTCATAAATTTCTTGGCGGACCTGGTTCAGGTGGCGTTTTATTGTTCGATAAAAGCATGTATTCCTGCTCAATTCCTGATCAGCCCGGAGGAGGAACCGTAGAATGGACAAACCCATGGGGAGAGTACAAGTTCGTTGAAGACATAGAACTGCGCGAAGACGGCGGCACTCCCGGTTTCCTGCAGGCTATTCGCACGGCTCTTTCTATCAGACTTAAAGAAAAGATGACTGTTGAGAAAATTGAGAAGCGTGAAAAACCTGGTCCTTATTTCTTTTTCACGCTCCTCAATTTTCTCAACAGTCATCTTTTCTTTAAGTCTGATAGAA
>CAZEWB010000864.1:0-1998 GCA_964515655.1 uncultured Bacteroidales bacterium | reverse complement strand
TGTGTTGGGTGTGTTTGGTGGTTGTTTTCTAAAGTACAGATGCCGAGCATGCGTTCGCTGAACTTTCTTCTTCCAGCGAACGCATGCTCGGCATCTGTACTTTAGAAAACTTCGATGCATCTTCGCGTATTACATTTTTCTACCATTCTCTTTTAATTATCCTGATTGTATTTTTCTGCATTAACGCAATCATAAATTCCCTTCTGTCGAAAAACAGGTTGGACGATTTTGAAGCAGTACCTCTTTCATGGATCTCTCTTATCGGCATTTCAGGGTTTCTGATGTCGGTCACCATAGGAACCGGTCTTGTTTTATCTGAGTTTGCGATAATCAGTTTTGCTCCATTCGTTGTTCTTATTATTCTCCGTAACACTTCAAAATTTTATCCTGACGGGAAGATCAGCAGCGGAGCCTTTTTCCTGTGGTCCTTTATTTTCTCTGCGATAGCAGGCAGCATTTTCGTGTATCTTGTATCATATGCCCCTGATCAAAATGTCCTGTTCAGCACAATAATCATTATCCTGTTCACCATCGTATCGGTTTTATTGTATTTATTAAAGGTCGGCGAAACATCTTTCCATAAACTTGCATATACCCTTAAACCTCTTGCCTGGCTTCCTCTGCTGACAGTTGTCAGTTCCGAAACTGCAATGATCTTCAACCAGCGCGAAATACCCTTTGCAGGATCGCTGTTCTTCTTTTTTGTATCTCTGGTGATCGTAATGATATTTGTTGTAATAAGGAGCAGAAAGACTGTGCCCGGAGTCTTATGTTCGGATAAAATAATAAGGGGATACTTCCCTGTTCTTATAGCAGGATTTGCCGCAATGGTCTTCTGGCAGCCCGTACTTAATTCAATAAACGAATTATTTGAGATCGCTAACCCCTCAAACGCTTTAATGCGCATATATTCTTTCAAGGAAATTCCACTTCTTCAGTTCCTGAATTCCCACCTCTTTGCCGAGATCATTCCGGGCTTTGTATATTTTCTGCTGAATTGTTACGACGGCAGCCTTGCATTTATTCACTACAACTTCGTTGAATATTTATTTGTACTGATAATTGCATTCTGGTTCATCGGACGCTGTACTGAAAATTACAATATTGCCTTTGTCTTCTGCCTCTTTATTCCTTTTATACCGGAGATAACAGACGAGACCACGTTCCTGTCTCTAATCACGATATTTGTACTTGTGTGGATTTATAAAAGTCCTTCACTAAAGAAAACGATCCTGTTCTGGTTAGCTTTATTATTAATTACATTCTACAGTCCCGATCTGGCCACTTCCACGATCGCAGCATTTGTTTTCACTGTTTTATTTACACCTGGTTTTTTAAAACTTTTCCCGCTGCATAACATCTTAAGATCTTTTGTTATTACCGCTATTCCTGTAATTGCATTATTTTTCCTGACAGTACTGATCTTTGATATTCCCATATTCAGAAACCTTCATCAGGCCTTACTATATCTCACCGCAAACCAGTCGCATGGCGCAACAGATGTTCTTATGATGATGAACCGCGACAGTATTGTTGAATATATTGTAATTCCTTTTATTGTTCTTGCATTTCTGATCTACCTGCTTTATCGCCGAAAGGAAATTTTCGATTCGAACCGATTCCTTTACAGCGGAATGGTCTTTATGATAATTTTCTATTTCGTGAATTTCCAGAGGGGGTTGCTGCGCCATGGATTTAACGAAGGACACGACGGATTCCTTGCTTCGTTCTCATTTCTTATTTTATCGTTATCGCCGTACGTCCTGTTCAAAATAAAAGATATTTACAAGCATCTGCTTTTCTTTACTCTCGGTTTTATGCTGATATGGCTTTTCGGATATCCCGAACCCGCAGGCAGCAAGACCCTGTTCGAAAATTCAGTTGAAACCGCTTATTCAAAATTCCATATCAGATCGGAGCAAAAAAAGATCAGCAGAGTTCTGATGACAGATATGAATTTCGATAAAAGCAACGAGGAATTCAGGCTGTTCTGCAGCA
>CAZEWB010000863.1:0-1999 GCA_964515655.1 uncultured Bacteroidales bacterium | reverse complement strand
TGTGTTGGGTGTGTTTGGCTGAAGGCGCTTTTGTTATTGTATTCTGCGGAATTATTTCACTGTCCCGGTTTATATATTGAGCAAGTTTGTATACCTGTGTTTTATAAACATCACCGATAACGGCAATTGCCCCGCACATGTCGCCGTATAAAGTGCCGTAGCCTACCGCGACCTCGCTTTTATTGCTTGTGTTCAGAAGGATACTGCCAAACTTGTTCGACCATGCCATAAGCAGGCTGCCCCTTATCCGGGCCTGAATGTTTTCTTCGGCTACTCCGAATGTTTTTCCTTTGAATGATTCAGCAAGCGTTCCTTCGAACGAATTATAAATGTCTTTTATAGGCAGGATATTGTATTGAATCTTAAGGTTTTCTGCAAGTTTTACAGCATCATCGACTGAATGCTGAGAGCTGAACTCCGAAGGCATCAGCAAAACGGTAACGTTTTCGGCACAAAGCGCTTTGCACGCGAGATAAGCAACAAGAGCAGAATCTATTCCACCCGATAAACCGATCACAGCCTTTTTGAAACCTGATTTTTCAAAGTAATCGCTGATCCCTAATACAAGAGCATCGTGAATAAGTTCAATTTCATCCGGGCTTTCGATCTGTTTAGCGGGAATATTGAAATTTGCCGTGTCGGCTTCTAATATGCTTTCAAAGAAAAACGGAGCCTGACAAACAATTTCACTTTGGGAATTAAGTACTATGCTGCCTCCATCGAATACAAGGTCGGTATTAGCGCCTGTCTGGTTTACATATAATACGGGACAATTGTATTTTTGTGTAATATTTTTTAGTGTTTTAAGTCTTAAATGGTGTTGATTGTACGAAAACGGCGAGGCAGAGATATTTATAATAAGGTCCGGTTTGCTTTGTGAAAATTGTTCAAGTGGAAGTTTGTGATATATCTTTTTCTCAGGCGACCATGGCTGTTCTTCCCAGATGTCCTCGCAAATAGTCAGGGCAATATTGCTTTCCCCGATTTTAATTGTGTTCCATGATGTAGCGGATTCAAAAAATCTGTATTCGTCAAACACATCATAGTCGGGCAGAAGTGTTTTGTGAACAACATCTTTGATCTTTCCTTCTGTGAGAATAAATGCCGAGTTGTGCAGTCTTTTTCCTGATGATTTTTTATTGAATGACGGAGAACCGACAATAGCGGTAATTCCCTTACAATCTTTTGCTATCAGATTAATGTATTTCAGGCAGTCCTCAACGAATCCCTTTCTTTCCAGCAGGTCAAGCGGGGGGTATCCGCAAATTGCAAGTTCGCTGAAAACAGCAAGTTCAATACCTCTGCCCTTCAGATTAATAATTATTTCGGTAATCTTCCGGGAGTTCCCTTTCAGATCACCAACAATGTAATTTAACTGGCAAATGGCCAATTTCATATATTCAAATTATGTTAGTTACTAAAAGTGAATAAGAAAAGAATAATAAAATCGGAAAAGATGGTTAAAAGAGAATGCCGAGGTTGATCATGAGACCATTCTGGATAACTTTGTCGGTTTTATCACGAAGTTTGCTGTTTTTTGAATCCCATAACACAGTCTTGGTAACATCAGTAAGGCCGTTGCTGAAAACAACTTCAACGAGTACGCGGGTGTTGCCACCAAGTACATATTCAAGACCTCCTCCAAGTTCGAATGAGGTATAGAAACCTTTCACTTCTTCTTTAATGTCATCGTTGGAGTTAACAGTCACGTCACCTTTTGCAGAATATCTGAATGAGGGAACAATACCGGCCTTAAGGAAATAGAACATCCCGCCTATTTCGTTTGTTTTACCTTTTATATATAAAGGAATTCCGACATACTGTGTTTTGTATTTTACAACTGAATTGGCAGACAAGCGATAAGTACTGTCAGGAGTAACAAACGAGGGAATAGAGTCCAGATATTTAAGACTGCCGCCCATATTCGTAAAACGAAGTCCCGTCTGGAATGCAAAATTGTCGCTTGTCTGCCACCAAAACACCAAACACACCCAACACA
>CAZEWB010000862.1:0-1999 GCA_964515655.1 uncultured Bacteroidales bacterium | reverse complement strand
ATAAGCATGGATAACTTATTACGGCTTTTGATGAAATTTATGATTCCGTTAAACGGGGAATTCTGATTATGGTAGTTGTAGTAATTCATGTTGCATGATTAGTTCATGAACCTTTCAATTGATTTCTTCTGCCAGTATTTTATCAGGAAGAATCCGAATATCATGCCTCCCAGATGTGCGAAATGGGCGACATTATCGCCGCGATTATTGGCTATGCCGTAATATAATTCCAGCACGCCGTAAATGACTACAAACCATTTGGCTTTTATGGGAATGGCAAAATAAACGTATATGAGAGAGTTGGGAAACATCATTCCGAAAGCTAGCAAAACTCCGAAGACAGCACCGGATGCTCCTACTATAGGGATATCCATTTTTAATTTCAGTAATTCATGAACGGAATTTATTGATTCATTGACATATTCAGTACTGCCGGGATGTGAACGCCATGTGCTGAGAAAGTCATTCACAGCAGCGGGGTTGTAGTATCCTGAAAAGTGGCTTTGTAAAAAACCGGAAAAAGCCGTTGGGGAAGGATTTTGAGCATAAACGTCAAGAGCGGATTGTATGTGCGATATATCCCACCAGCCAATCAGGGTTTGTATCAGGGCGGCACCGATGCCTGTTACCATGTAATAAGTGATAAAACGCTTTGAACCCCATACATTTTCCAATACATTGCCGAACATCCATAATGCAAACATATTAAAGAATATATGTCCCATGCCTCCATGCATGAACATATATGTGATATACTGGAATATTCTGAACTTCCCGGATTCGAAATAATGCAATCCCAAATAGTCTTCCAGGTTTATACCGAATGCATTACCGAGAGAATAAGTGGCAAGAAAAAAAATACCATTAATTATCAGAAGATTTTTAATGACCGGCGGAAGTATGCTGAATTTGGCCGGCCTGTAATACTGTTCATTCATTATTTAAATATTTTTTCAAGTTCTTCAATAGTGATAATATTCATAATTGGCTTGCCTGAAGGTGTTGTCTCAGGGACTTTGCATGCAAACAATTCATTGACAATATCATCCATTTCTTCGTGCTTAAGTTTTTTTCCGGACTTCACTGATATGCGTTTTGCCATTGATTGTGCTATATTGGCCTTTTTGTCTGCTTTTAATTCGGTTAAGTTCTTTTTATATTCTTCAAGAGCACCCTCAAGAAGTTCTTTTATATTATTATTTTCTATGCCTGCAGGTGTTCCGTTAACGATGAAGGTGTTTTTGCCGAACGCTTCAATATCAAAGCCTATGGCATTGAATTCATCTATTAACCCGGTTATCATTTCAGCATCTGCTGCTGAAAATTCTATTGTCTGTGGAAACAATAGTTTCTGGGAATAATTTTTTCTGTTTTCATACATCTTTATGAAACGCTCATATAGTATGCGTTCATGTGCCTTCTGCTGGTCGATGACTGCAAGTCCTGATTTTGTAATTGTTAAAATATACCTGTCATAAAGCTGGAATAAAGTTTTGTTATGTTGTCCTGTAGTTTCATCTTCATTTTCAATATTGATAGACTGCTGGGCAGGTTCAGCCTGTTTCTGAAAAATATTTTCAGGATAAAGTTTTTGCCAGTTTTTACTGTTTGACTTTTCAAGAGATGAGGCTTCTTTTCTGGTGTATTTTTCGGTTTCTTTGAACGGGTTGTAATCGGGATTTAGTTTTATCTGCGGAGGTACCGGAGGCTTATCCTTGTATGATGAAGGAAGTTCAAAACTTTTTTCTACTTCAAAATCAATGACAGGGGTAAGGCTGTGTTTTCCGAGAGCCATCTTAACGGAGGAACGCAGGAAAGCGTAAATGAGTTTTTCATCTTCAAATTTGATCTCGGTTTTTGTCGGATGTATGTTGATATCAATCTTTTCAGGATTTATTTCAAAGAAGATAAAATATGAAGGGAATAAAGATGCAGGGATAAGCTCTTCAAAAGCGTTGATTACAGCCCGGTCAAAAACAACCCAAACACACCCAACACA
>CAZEWB010000861.1:1778-2000 GCA_964515655.1 uncultured Bacteroidales bacterium | reverse complement strand
CCCCAATTCCTGAGCTGAATAAAACGGTCAACAACTTCTCCCGGTAGAAGTTGTTGACCGTTTTATTCAGCTCAGGAATTGGGGCGTACCCGAAGACCAGTTCCACTATATACTCAGGCACAATCTTGTACCTATGATAGAAAGGGCAGAAAAGGAACTGAAAGTACCGGCAGTATTCTTTGCCCGTTTATTTGCACCCCCAACCCAAACACACCCAACACA
>CAZEWB010000861.1:0-1768 GCA_964515655.1 uncultured Bacteroidales bacterium | reverse complement strand
GCCTTAAATGGATCCAGGGTCATCATAAGACCACAAAGGATTTTACGTTCGAAAAAGTTTATGAGCTGATGGCATTTCTGAAAGCACATGAAATTCATTTCGAACTGGCCTGGAAAATGCTTCCGGTTTTGTTTGAACATCCGAACATGGATATGGAAAGCATACTGACTACAATCAGGTTCAAAAAAAGAACAAAAGACGAGATCACTGCGCCTGTGGGTTTTCTGAAGGATAAGTACCGTGAGGTAGGCAGGAACAAAACTCCCGAAGATGAAGCCAACTGGGTCATGGGTGAGTTAAGAGCACAGGCCGAGGGTAATCTGCCTTTGAATGAACTTAAGAGAATTGTTTTATCTGTTTAATAACTTGACATGAGCGAAGATTTTTTCCAGGGATATAAAGGGCAGGCTCTTGAACTGCTCAAGAAGTACAACGTACGTGTATGGGGACAGGCCGTAATTGATACGACCCGCGGGCAGTTTAACGGTACTGTTCTGCCTCGTTCAGAAAATGACGATGATCTGCATATAGTTGTAAAGATCATTACCGGATACAATATCGGTATTGATGTGCTTACTGTTACAGGAATGAAGGAAGTAGGGTACAAAAAAGCGAATTACAAGATCCCCGAAAAGGAATTTCCATTTACCGAGGGATTACCCAGTGTTAAACTTTTAGGTACCGGCGGTACTATTGCATCCCGTCTTGATTACAGGACAGGTGCGGTAATCCCGGCTTTCACTCCTGGTGAATTGTATGGCGCTGTTCCCGAACTGGCTGATATCTGTAACCTGTCGACTGAAAAACTGTTTGCAGTATTCAGCGAGAACATGGGCCCCGACCAGTACAAGAAACTTGCAGTGGCAATAGGTAAGGAGATCGAGAACGGTACGCAGGGGATCATCATCGGTCACGGTACGGATACTCTTCATTATACTGCTGCTGCACTTACCTTTATGGTTCAGAATTCTCCGATACCTATCGTTCTCGTTGGTTCTCAGCGTTCATCCGACCGCCCGAGCTCCGATGCAGCTCTGAATCTTATGCATGCCGCAACAGCTGCCGGACATGGTGACATTGCCGAGGTTATGGTATGTATGTTCGGTCCTACTTCCGATGAATATGCCTTCCTTCACAGAGGTACGCGCGTACGCAAAATGCACTCATCGTATCGTTCCACTTTCCGTACTATCGGCGACACTCCCGTAGCAACTGTTACAAGGAAAGGCGTTGTTCCTATAAAATCTGTTTACAATCACCGCCGTAAAGACCGTAATGTGAAAATAATGCCCTTTTTCGAAGAAAAAGTGGGCATGCTTTACTATTATACCAATATGAGCCCTGATATGATAGACAGTATGGTTGACAATGGTTACAAAGGTATTATCATTATCGGCACAGGTCTAGGTCACGTTAATAAACCTATCTATCCTGCTATTGAACGTGCCGTAAAGAAAGGCGTTGCAATATATATGACTGTCCAGACGCTCTGGGGTTATGTTCACATGTTTGTATATGATACCGGGCGCGACCTGATGGCAAAGGGCATTGTTCCCGCTGAAAACATGATCCCGGAAACAGCTTATATTAAACTTGCCTGGGCTTTGGGTCAGACAAATGACCTGGATAAGGTCAAAGAATTAATGCTTACTCCTATCAATTATGAAACTACTCCGCGCGAACCTTATAACGGCTATCTGATATATCAGGGCGGGGTTCCTGAAGTTGAAGATTTTATTAGAAAGTATCATAAGTAAGTTGTTTTACG
>CAZEWB010000860.1:0-2003 GCA_964515655.1 uncultured Bacteroidales bacterium | reverse complement strand
AGGCCTTGCTTTATCTTATTTCACAAAACAACCAGATAGAATATATATGGGTAACTATTCTGCCCGTTATTTGTTATTGTAAATGATATTGTTGTGCTGTCTGTGCAGGTGTTATAATCCGGAACTGAAACAGTTAGAGCCAGAGTGTCGTGTATTAAGTGAGAGGTTATGCTTTGTGCAAGAACAACCGGAAGAAGCATTCCCTGCAACAATAACCAGAATAATACCGTTTTCATTTTATTATGCGTAATCCGTTAATTCAAATCCGTATTTACTCCACCACAATCTTCTCACTCCCGACCATTTTTCCGTTATCCATTAAACTTACAATGTATGTTCCCTTTGGCCAGCCTGTATCTGAAACCTCTGTTTTTACCTGACCGGAACGTACTTTGTATGATGCCCTTTCGCTACCCTTCATATTGTATATTTTAATCTGAAGAGTTTCGGAAAAATTTTCCTTTCCTTCAATTTCAACAATAAAACTGCCACTTGCAGGGTTTGGATATATTCTGAATCCGGTAATAGTTTCGTTTTCATCTATACCAACGGGATACGAAACTGTAATTGTTTTACATGCGGTTTTTACGCAGCCAGTATCATTTACGGTAACACAAACATCATACGTTCCTATGCTTGTAAAATCATGTACAGGGTCTTTTACCGTATCAGTTGCACTATCCCCGAAATCCCAGTTCCATGTTTGTACATATGCGTTATTGTTATAAAACTGTACTTGGGCATGTCCTGCGCTCATGTAAAAAGTATCTGCAAGTGCATATACACGGGGTTTAAGGTAACGGCAACTTGTGTCATGGGGCATGTACCAGCGGGTGATGCCATAACCAAGTGTGTCTGTACCGTTCATCATAGGGGCCCCCATATAACCGCCCCCTCCAATATAAAGAGTGTCATGATAAACAACCATTGAATTTACAGCACCTATAAAACCGGGTGGAAATCCTACCATTTTCCAACTCTGATCATCCCAGCGTGCAAGTTGCCCTGTATAATCGTTACCTATAGAATCATTGTAAGAATAAATGTAAACATCACCTCTGTACAAACCAATTACAGTAGTGCCAGTTAATTCTGTACCATAACCAACTTGCTCCCAATAGAAACCGTTCCATAAAGCAACACCCACTGAAGGTACAATGTTGCTTATTGTGCCTGCAAAATACCCAGTTGTTGTATAAAGAAAGTTGTTGATACTATCCACTTCAAGGTCAAAAGCATAATCGCCCGTACTGCCAATAATCTCCCATGTAGTTCCGCCTTTGTACCTTTGAAGGTTAGTTGAACCACCGGCTGCATATACTTCATCGTTAAATACTGCAAAGGCATATGGAAATTCCAGAAAACCAACATCAATCCATTGGTAGCCATCGTATGCGGCAACGCCCCAATATTGATATCCATTAATTGAACCGTTTGCGCCGCCAACAAATAATGTATCATGCCAAGTAGTCATGGCATAATACGTAGGATTAGAAGAAGTGCAATCTCCAATTGAAAAGTAATTTTGTCCATCCCACCCAGCTATTGCATCAGTAGGATAAACATTTCCCATACTTGAGAATCCGCCACAATAATATTCATGCCAATTCATCACGGTTCCGCTGTATATTACATCCCCATTAGTATTACCAAGCCCCATAGGATAGAACTTGCCGTTTATATACCTGACAATAAGATTAGCCGGAATACCCCCTGCTGTATCGAAACCACCTGTAATTACCAGTGTATCTTTCATTATACCCATATAATATATTGTTCGGTTCCATCCTGAAATGTAAAAAGTTGAATCAACAATAAAATGCTGAGCGTTCAGAGAACAAGAACATGCCAGCAAAACAATTACAAAAATCTTTTTCATTGCTTAACCATTTTCATTGTTTCAAAAATGTTACCGTCAATAACAAGGTTATAAAGATAAACTGCATTTGCCCATTTATCGGTATTTATTTCTATTCCACCACCACCCAAACACACCCAACACA
>CAZEWB010000859.1:0-2008 GCA_964515655.1 uncultured Bacteroidales bacterium | reverse complement strand
GGCGATGCCTGAGTTCAGGTACTTCAGATGATGGAACAATAAATGTTTCGGGGCTGGGAAACGGGATCTACATTGTAGAAATAAAAGACGGTGAAAATAATTTCAGGCAGAAGTTTGTTAGGGAAAGGATGAGGTAAAATTAAAGTGTGGGAAGCACGAAGTCAGAAGCACGAAGTCGCATGTGTTGTGGGGGTAGTGAGTGGGGATTTATAAACCCCATGCACTGGCTCATGCCGCCTCAACTTCGCGCTTCGTGCTCCTGACTTCCCACACTTTAAATAAACCTACAAGTATTTTGGTTTGACTAATAAATAAATCAAAATTGTGTCTTAATTCAAGTAAGCAACGTAGAAATCTTAAGTATTAATATAGTACAGCTTACAAAAGAATAAGTTTCGTTCTTACCTTATGTACCCAGTTTTTTTCCAGGTGTATTGATCAGATTCACGCAACCTTTCGGTATCCATTATAGGAATTTTCTTATGTATCAGTTTTTCTATATCACGCATCCAGGCTTTTTCTTCCCTGTCGCAGAATGAGAGGGCTGTTCCGTTTGCACCGGCGCGCCCCGTTCTTCCGATACGATGAACGTATGTCTCAGCAATATTGGGAATTTCATAATTGATCACCATACCAAGATTGTCAACGTCAATGCCGCGTGCTGCAATGTCGGTGGCTACAAGTACACGTGTCTTGTGTGACTTGAAGTTATCCAGTGCATGCTGTCGGGCATTCTGAGTTTTATTTCCGTGAATGGCTTCAGCCCTGATATTGTTTTTTATAAGACTTTTTACAACTTTGTCGGCCCCGTGTTTTGTGCGGGTGAAGACCAATGCGGTCTGGATCTTTCTGTCTTTAAGGACTTCCATCAGCAGAGCATTTTTATCTTTCTTTTCAACATAACAGATGAACTGTCTGGTTGTATCTACTGTCGATGCGGGCGGGTCAACCTGAACCATAACGGGATGGTTTAATATACCACCGGCAAGACTGATGATCTCAGGGGCAATGGTTGCCGAAAAGAAAAGTGTCTGCCTGTTCGAAGGAAGCTGAGCAGCGATCTTTTTTATATCGTGTATAAAGCCCATGTCTAACATGCGGTCTGCTTCGTCAAGGACAAAGTATTTGATGTCCCTTAATGTAAGTAAGCGCTGATTTAAAAGGTCAAGTAAACGCCCGGGAGTGGCGATAAGAATGTCAACTCCTCTGCGCAGCGCCTGTGCCTGAGGATTCTGGCTTACACCGCCATATACTACAGTGCAGTTTATGCCTGTATATTTTCCGTAAGTATTGAAACTGTCAAATATCTGATGAGCAAGTTCGCGGGTAGGAGTAAGAATTAAACTCTGTAATTTTCTTTTGCTGCCGTGTGTTTTATTTGCATAAATATGTTGCAGTATCGGGATGGCAAAAGCTGCTGTTTTTCCTGTGCCGGTCTGAGCGCATCCAAGCAGGTCGCCCCCTTTAAGAGCAAGCGGAATTGCCTGTACCTGTATTGGTGTCGGTTCGGTGTAACCTTCTTCGTATAATGATCTGAGAATAGGTTCGATGATGTTTAAAGATTGAAATTGCATGAAAATTGGTTTTGGTTAGAAAATTTTAAAAATGATTATTTGGGAAATTGGGAATTGCTGAATGAAGTTACTGTGAAAACGGGCTCTGTTCTGTATTAAATGTGTCGCAAAGGTACTACAATAAATGAATATATTCACATTTGTTGATATTATTTACATGTTATTACGAAAATATCATCAGAATAATGGCATTATAGAGAGAACCGTTATGCTCTAAGAGCATTGCAGGCCGGGGGTTGTGGCCATTCCAATAGTATGAGGTGTGAAGGATGAAATCTGAAGCATGATTTATTTGACGTACAGTATAATCCCGGCTTCAAACAATAGTTTATTTGCTATAATGAATTATTTAGGTGATTCATCAATCCATTGTCAGATTGTTCAATAGCCCGTAGGGCTTGAACATTCATTAAAATATAGTCTTTCAATTTTCC